>CAXTTB010000185.1:0-6937 GCA_964246905.1 uncultured Acetobacteraceae bacterium
TCGCTTGATGGTCTTGATGCGGTTGATCCGGCCCTCGGCGGGGCTTGTGGTCCAACGCGGCCTGCACGGCGGCGAGGTCGCGCTTGAGGCCCGCCGCGAACTCCGCGAGCCGCGTATCGGCCGCATCCTCAAGCACCTTGCCCAGCCCCTCCTTGCCCTGGCGGCGCAGCAGCAGGTTCAGCCGCTTTGCGACTGCGATGGCGTCCGCCAGCCCGGGCGCCTCTGCCAGCAACCGGGCGACGAAGCCCCGCTCGGCCTCCGGCAGCGCGTCGGTGTCGGTCATCAGCAGGCGTGCGACCCGCGGCGCAGAGGGCTGCTGCCGTGCCATCCCTTGTGCGGCAGCCCCGCCCTCAGCGGCATCCGGCTCGCCCTTGCGCCGCCGTAGAGCGGGGCATGGCCGAGGCGCAGCCAGCGCCGGACCGTCTGGCGCTCGGCCCCCAGCAGCACGGCGATGCGGCTGATCGACACGCCCTCCGCCCGCAGCCGGGCCGCTTCCTCGTATCGCGCCTGCCTGCGCGCCAGCGACGCCTGGCTGGCCCACTCGGCCGCGGTCGGCGTGCGGGGTGCCGGCGTGGGCGGGGGCATGTCCGCCACCGCGGGCAGCTCGTCGGGGGCGTGCTGCATGGCCCGGCGTGTGGCGGCGCTGTGCCGGTCGGCAAGGGCCTGCACGGCCGTGCCTAGGTTGCGCAGCAGGTGCCAGCGGTCCGCGACCTGGACGGCATCAGGGGCGCCCTGGCGTGCGCCGTCCGCATAGGCGCCGGCCCGGTCGCGCGCGATCACCTCGACGCCAGGGTGTTCGCGCAGCCAGGCCGCAAGGGTTTCGGCCTGCCGGTCCGGCAGCAGGTCCACGACCTTGTTGCGCTCCAGCTCCACGAGCACGGTGCCGTAGCGGTGGCCGCAGCGCCAGGCCCGGTCATCCACCGCAAGCACCCGCGGGATGGGCGGATCGGCGCCATCAAAGGGTTGGCGCACCAGCATGCGCCGCAGCGTATCGGGACTGGCCGGCATGGAAAGGCGCCCGGCCAGGTGGAGCGTCATGGCGTCCGTGTGGGCGTGGGGCAGCACGAGGGCGGCGCCGAACAGGTCGGCCCGCTCGCGGCGCAAGTCCTTCAGGGCACGCGGCTGCGTCGTCCGACCCGCCCGCCAGCCGCCGAAGGTCCGCCGCCGTGCGCTCCGTCCGCGTGACCGCAACCGTCATGTCAGCCTCCGTCACCATGGAAGCGAACCGGACCACAGCCCGCCGAGCCGTCCCTACTCACGCTTGAGTCGGAGCAGATGGCCGTCGGTATGATCCACTTCCCGGCGTCACGGCGCCCCTTCCGTCGTGCTGCGGCCTGCTGCTGAGGTTTGCTGCTGATCGGCGGCAGCGCGATTGGCTGACCGGCTCTGCCGCGTCGCTGTGCCGGCCTGTGGCCAGGAGGCTTGCGGCGTTCATCTGGCCGCCCGGCATAGAGGGTGCGGTGATCCCGTCGCAGCGCAGCGCGCCCACGAACGCCATCGTCTTCCAACGCCCATAAGGCATCAGCGCGTTCAGGCGCTGGCAGCGGGCAGTGCGCCCAAAGGAGATCTCTGCACGTTCGAAACCAACATGTCATAACCAAAAATTAACCATTGCGGCGCAGTCTGTCTCAAATATAGTTCACGCCAAAATGGCTCATTCTCTCCAGGTGAAGCCATGCAAGCAACGCAGGGCGCGCTCTCCGGTTTGAGCGCGCGTGCCGTCAACGCCCTTTTGCCCTCCGTCCCGAACGGTTCGTTGGCAAGGCAAGTTGCCGGCCGCGTCAGCACGGCGACTGCCGCCCCGGCCGTGACGCCCCAGGCCGGCGTGAAGGGCGCTGTTGGGCTGGTCAGCGTCAGCGGCCCGGTTTATGCGCCGGGCTCCCGCGTACTGAGGGTCGGCGCCGACAAGCAGTTCAAGACGGTTGCGGCGGCCATCAACCAGTCTCTCGACGGGGATGTCATCCTTGTCGATGCCGGCACGTACAAGAACGACTTCGCCGTGGTCAACACGAAGCTCACCATCCTTGCCGTGGGTGGACGGGTGAACATGGTCGCAACGGTGCCGCCACCGAATTGGAAGGGCATCCTGACGGTTGAAACAGACCTGCGGATCGAAGGCTTCAGCTTCTCGGGCGCGCGCGTCCCTGACCAATACGGCCACAACGGCTCCGGCATACGGCAAGAGGGCGGCAAGCTTGTATTGTTCAATGACGAGTTCCGGAACAATCAGGACGGAGTGCTCACAAGCGCCACATCAGGCCAGCCGGTCAACAGCATCAGCATCGACCATTGCCTGTTCGACAACAACGGCGGACCAGACGGCAACAGCGTCGGCAACATCCACAACATATACATCGGAGTGACTGATTCGGCAACGGTCAGCAACAGCGTATTCCAAAACACCCTCGTCGGCCATGAGTTCAAGAGCCGGGCCATGGTGAACACCTTGACCAACAACCTGTTCGTGAGCGGCGTCGGAACCGGAACCGGCAGCTACGACATCGACATCCCGAACGGCGGGCAGACCGTGCTGACGGGGAACACCATCGTCAAAGGACCCAATGCCCAGAACCCCACCATGGTCCATTTCGGCGGCGAGGGCATCCCCTATGCCCAGTCGTCCCTGACCATCCAGGGCAACTTGTTCCTGAACTCCAATCCGCAAGCCGTTGGCCTGCTCAACCAGACCTCGGTCACAGCCCGGCTGTCCGGCAACGTCCTGGATGGCCTCACCGCCGATGCGTTCATCAGGGGACCGGCGAAGGCCACGGGCAATTTCGACAGCAAGGGCACGAAGCTGGCTGATGCGACCCTGGTCGGCATCCTGCCCGGCAGCACCTTGGTCCTCACGGACGCGGCGGCTCACACCATCCTGTTGAAGGATGGGAAAACACAGGCGGTGCAGGGCGGCGACGGCCGGCTCACGGTGAGGGTCAACGTCGGCCATGTCATCGTCATCGGCGGACGCGGCGGCCTCGACCTGACCGAGAACGCCAGCACAGGAGCAAACCAGTACGTGACCGCCGCCGGGACTTCGAACATCCTCCGGATGCTCGGGGCGGGGCAGGACACCATCGACAGCGAGGGGACCGACCTCATCATCGCGGGGGACGGCAACCAGTCGGCGCAGATAAACGGCAGTGCCACGATCATCGGGGGCAAGGGAAACTGCACGTGGAGCGTGGATGGCAGCGCGTTCATCAACATCGGGACGGGCAGCGCCGCGATGTCCTTGGGAGCCGCGGGCAAGCTGACGCTCACCGGAACGAACTCGTTCTACAGCCTGGCCACGAACGGCGGGACCGCCGCCTTCGACACCGTGAACGGAGGAAAAAGGGTCGCTGGATCGATCCGGGGCGGGGCGCTCCAGATGCAGGTGTATGGAGGGAGCGCGCACATCACGACGGCGGCTGGCCATGTCGGCGCCGTCATCCGGCTTGACCAAGGCGACGCGAACGTCGTCAGCGCCGGGTCGGACGTCATCTACGCGGGGGCGGGGGACAGCACGGTCATCCTCAGCGGCAAGGCCCAGGTCTATGCGGGGAGCGGCAATCTTTCCATCTTCGGCCGGAGCGACGTGGGCGGCGCGGACGTCTATGGCGCCGGCGGCCACTACCTCATCGGCGGCGACACCGGCAACATCACCTACCATGGCGGCGACCGGGCCAGCACCGTCACGGCGGCGCTGAGCAGCATCAAGCTGCTCGGCGGCGCGGGGCGGCTCTCCATCAACGGCGGATCACGCGAGACGATCACCGGCGGGTCCGGCGGCATCGTCTTCCATGAGCTGGGGGGCGGCGCCAACACGATCACCACGCTTGCGGGTTCCGCAAACCAACTGGACCTCACGGGATCGGACTGCGTCGATAGCTATGGGCGGGATGCCATCACCACCTCGGGCAGCAACCAGGTCATGACGGTCCACGGCGACACCACGCTTTCGCTTGGGAAAGGGAACAGCCAAGTCGCCCTGTACGGGAAGGACCTCGTGCGCGCTGATCAAGGCTTCAACCGCTTCAATGTCGGCAAGGGTGCCGACGTGTCGTTCGACCTGGCCGACACGACGCAGATCCACGAGGCAGGAGCGGCCGTCCGGGTCGCCTTTTCGGATGCCTCCGCCGCTGGCTCGGCCCCGGCATCCGTGTCGGTTGTGGGCGGAACGGCAGACGTCTCCACGACTCCCCAGGGCGGGTTCGCCGTGGCCACCGACGGGGCCAGCGGTCCAGCCGTCATTGTTGCCGGGGCTGGAACGGCCACCGTGCACACCAGCGGCGCCGATCTGATCCATCTCGGTTCCGGCGCGTCCACGGTCACGGTGCATGGCAGCGGCAGCGAGGTCTGGGCGGGGTCTGGCAGCCTTGTCCTGCATGGCTACGACTGGGCTGGCGGGCAGTTTGCCCTGCATGGCGGGTCCGGCACGGTCGCCGTCGATCAGGGACCGAGTACGATGCGCTTCATCGGCGGTTCCGGGGCAGCGGTGCTCGCCGGGGGCCAGATCGACATCGTCGCAGGAGCTGGAAGCATCGCCGTTTCTGCGGCCCAAGTCAGGTCGTTCCTGGGCGGGATCGGTTCAGCCGACCTTGCTCTGAACGATCAAGGATCGAACATCCTCTTCGGACCCGGCCGAACCAGCGTGCACGAGATCGGCTGGGGCAAGGCGAATGTTTTCGGTTTCGCTGCGGGCCAGGGGGGAAATGTCAGTATCGATGGCTTCAGGCCCGGCATCGATCAGATCACATCGGGTGCAGGGGTGTCTATCGTCAGTCAGGACATTGAGGCCGGGGCCACGCATGTCGTGTTGAGCAATGGAGGAAGCGTGACGTTCAAAGGGGTTTCGAGTTCAAGCGGCTTGTTCGGTTAGGCGGCCAGGGTTCGAGCACCGCGGCCAAATAGGGACCCCTGCTGTCGTCGGCACGAACGTCATGTCTGCGGCCCAAAGCACGCGCAGGTCATGGACGAGGCGCAAGCCCTGATCGACCGGAAACGCCGAGCGCGTGCCGGCGCCTGCATGGCAGGGGACGGCCCGCGCCGACCCGCCGGCGATCATTCGGCAACCCCGACGCCGCAGCTTTACAGAACAGGCCGGGTCGCGCCGGCACGCGGGAAATGGTGGCGCGGACGGATGACGCCGTGGTTCACGCGGAGAAGACCCGCACGGTGCCGATCCTGTGCGGGCTGCATGTTGCGCGCCCGTGGCCATCAGACCCAGGGTAAACAGGCAGCCTCAGCGGCCTCGCCTGCGCCACTCCTCGCGCGTGGTTTCCCATGTCTCCGCGGGCAAGCGGCCCGATACGAAGTCGCGCTCCACCGTCCCGGTCAGCCGCATCCCGCTCCGCTCCGAGATGCGCCGGGACCGCACGTTTGCCGTGGCCTTCGGCGCTTGGAGAAGCGGCCGGCCGAGGGTCTCGAACCAGAACTCCGTCACGGCCTCAACCGCTTCCGACATCAGGCCCTGCCCCTGCCACGCCGGGTCGAGCCAGAAGCCCCGGTTGTTCCCTGGCTCGTCCATGAGGTTGATCACCCCGACGAGGCGGCCCGGCGCGTCCTTGCGCCGGATCGACCAATGCCATTCCACGCCCTTCTGCATCGCCGGCAAGGCGACGTCGCGGATGTAGGTCAGGGCGCCGTCGGCCGGGTAGGGCCAGGGGACGCGCTTTGCCAGGTATCGGACGACCTCCCACCGGGGGAACAGCGCCTGCACCATGGCGGCGTCGGCGATGTCCAGCGGGCGGAGGATCAGGCGGGCCGTGGCCAGGGTTGGCGGGGAGGCGGCCATCGGGTTCATCCTCGTGCTCGGCGCAGCCTGCGGAGGGCATCTTGGATGTCTTCCCTGCGCCGCTCTTGATGCCCGTTCTTGTAGATCACCGTCTGGGCGAAGCGAGGCCAGCGGTCGGTCCAGCCGAGAGGGCGGCGCGTAACCATCCGTCCCCGCAAGCGCCGCAACTGCCCCGTCAAGATCACGACCGCCAATGGGCGAAGCCGCCCACCCACCAGGTGACGGTTGGACCGTGGGAAGCACCGGGGATCAAAAGGCAGGTCCATCGCAAACCCTTCAAGGCCGCGCTTCGCCGCACAGCGCCGCAGCCCCCGGCGCCGCAGCCCCGCCCTATTCCTCCCGCTCCCAGACCAGCGCGGCGACCGTCACCTTGCCGGGCAGCACGCCGCTTGGCCCTTCGCCGGTCCGGATGCTGAGCGTGTTGCCGTCGAGCGTGAACAGGCGGACCTGCTCGCGGGCCTTGAAGATCTCGTTCCACGCGCCATCGACCGTGGTGATCAATCGGTCGCCCTCCACCCGGAACTTGCCGGTGTAGGCGGCCATGGACGACAGCAGCGCCGAGGCTTCCGCTTCCGTGGCCGGCGGCTTGCGTCCGGGCTTGGCGATGAAGACGGCCATGGTGTGCGCTGGCGTCAGGATCAGGCGCCCGAACGGGCGGGGACCGAACACGTCCCGCGGCGGGGCGTCATCGCCCACGGCCTTGATCTGGAACGACACGAGCCGCCAGGAGCCGACCAGCCGCGCGGCAGTGTCCTCGGCCAGGCATGGCCGGGGCAGCAGGAGCGCCAAAAGGGTCAGGGTGGCGAAGGCTTGCCGCATCGGACGCTCCATCGTCCCGCGGATCAAGCGCGACGTCACTTGGCGGGCTGGGGACGCAGCGGGCCTGTGCCGATGGCCAGCCTTTGTCGCAGGGTATGCACGTTCGTTGTAGGGTGGGGGTCAGCGGGGTGCAAGCGTGGCCCCAGTCCCGGCCATCCCGGCGTCGAACGGGTCCCGCGCATACCGCACCGCCAGCAGCGTCAGCCCGTCCGGCGGCGCGGTCGGCCCGGCGGCCCGGCGGTCGCGCGCCTCCAGCGCCCCCCGCATCTGCGCCGGGCGCCACCGCCCTTCGCCCACGAGCTTCAGCGTGCCCACCATGTTGCGGACCTGGTGGTGCAGGAA
>CAXTTB010000186.1:0-6933 GCA_964246905.1 uncultured Acetobacteraceae bacterium
CCCATGCTGCCAAAAGATCAGCCCGCAGGCTGAGTTTATGACACAGTAAGATTAACAGGTCAGGACTTTCGGTTCTTGGCATGAGCCTGGCGCGCTTCCCAGCAGAACGGGTATGCTCAAGCCGGAAGCGGTCGGCGGCAAAGGCATTGGGAAGCGGATGGTGAGAAAACAGGGCGGCCGTGCATCCAGCCGCGGCAAGGCTCAAACGACCCGGCCAGATCATGGGCCGCCAGGCCCGCAAACGGCCGGCCGGATCGCAGGGCCGACGCAGGCGGCACCCCCTGACCTCGATGCCTTGCTCGCTGGGATCACCGATGAGAACCGGCATGAGGCTGTCGATATGGGGCCGCCAGTCGGTCGGGAGGTTTGGTGATGGCGGCCGGCCCAGCCCCGCGGCGCCAGGAGCGCCGGCACCAGGCCGCGGGCCGGGCTGTCCGCGGGCGCTGACCGGGGAACACGCGCCATGAACGCCTCGCCCGGCGTGCACCAGCGCGCCCGGGGCACCCTCCGCCTGTCCTTCAAGCGACGCGGCAACGCCACCGTGCTGGACGGCCTGCGCCAGGAGGGCTGCCTCAAGGCGCGCTTCCCGCGCACCGAGCATGGCGCATGGGCGGGCGCGGTCATGCTGAACAGTTCCGGCGGCGTCGCCGGCGGCGATGCCCTGGACGTGGCAGTTACGGCCGGACCCGGCACGCGGGCGACGGTGGCGATGCAGGCGGCGGAACGCTTCTACCGCGCCCTGCCCGGCACTGCGCCGGCCCGGGTGTCTACAGCCCTGCATGTGGCGCCGGGCGCCGCGCTCGAATGGCTGCCGCAGGAGAGCATCCTGTTCGACCGCTGCGCCGTGCGGCGGCGGCTGAGCGTGGAGCTGGCCGGGGATGCCTGGTTCCTGGGCATCGAACCGCTCGTGTTCGGGCGCACGGCCATGGGCGAGGCGGTGCACGACGCCTTCCTGCGCGACCGGATCGAGCTGCGCCGCGACGGGCGCCTGCTGCTGCACGACGCGATCCGCTTCGACGGGCCGGTGCAGTCCTTGCTGGACCGCCGGGCCGCGGGCGGCGGGGCGCGCGGGGTCGCGACCTTGGTCCTTGCCGCGCCGGACGCGGAGAGCAGGCTCGACGCGCTGCGCGGGGCGCTGGCCGGATACGACGCGGGGGCGTCCGCCTGGGATGGGCTGCTGATCGCCCGCATCGTGGCGGCGGGTGGCGCGTGCCTCCGCGCCGCCGTCGTGGCAGGGTTGGCGGTGCTGCGCGACGGCCGCCCGTTGCCGCGCGTCTGGATGTGCTGAGGACCGGAGATGCCCCTGACGCCCCCCGCCTCTATCCGCCGCTTGTCGCTGGACGAGATGGACCAGGCCGCCCTTGTGCATCGGGCGGCGTTCGACGAGCGGCTGCCGTGGCTGGCCGGGCTGCATACGCCGTCCGAGGACCGCGCCTTCTACCGGGACCAGGTGTTCGCGCGATGCGAGGTCTGGGGCGCCGTCGATGGCGGGCCGATCGGCTTTGTCGCGTTCCGCGACGGGTGGATCGACCAGTTCTACGTGTTGCCGGCGCGGCAGGGCCAGGGCGTGGGCGAGGCTTTGCTGGAGGTCGCCAAAACCGCCTTCCCGGAGCTGCGCCTGTGGACCTTCCAACGCAACGCGCCCGCGCGCCGCTTCTACGAAAGACGGGGCTTCGTCGCGTTGGAGCAAACCGACGGCAGCCGCAATGAGGAGCGCGAACCGGATATCCTCTATCGCTGGCAGCGTCCCGCGTGCTGACATGGGGCGGGACGGAGGCCACCCCGGGCCACCCCCACCCGAACCCGAGTGCTTGAGGAGCGCCGATGCACCTGACCCCGCGCGAGAAGGACAAGCTGCTGATCGCCATGGCCGCGGGCGTCGCCCGGCGCCGGCTGGAGCGCGGCGTCAAGCTGAACCACCCGGAGGCCATCGCGCTCATCTCCGACTTCGTGGTGGAGGGCGCCCGCGACGGCCGCAGCGTCGCCGACCTGATGGAAGCAGGCGCCAGCGTGCTCACCCGCGACCAGGTGATGGAGGGCATCGCCGAGATGATCGCCGACATCCAGGTGGAGGCCACCTTCCCCGACGGCACCAAGCTCGTCACCGTGCACGAGCCGATTCGATGATCCCCGGGGAAGTCCTGACGGAGGACGGCGACATCGAGCTGAACGCCGGCCTGCCGCGCACGACCCTCACCGTCGCCAACACCGGCGACCGCCCGGTCCAGGTCGGCAGCCATTACCATTTCGCCGAGACCAACCCGGCGCTGCGGTTCGACCGCGCCCAGGCCCGCGGCCAGCGGCTCGACATCGCCGCCGGCACCGCCGTGCGGTTCGAGCCGGGGCAGTCCCGCGAGGTCACGCTCGTTCCCTACCGCGGCGCCCGCATCGTCCAGGGCTTCCGCGGCGACGTCATGGGGCCGCTATGACCCGCATCCCGATGAGGTCAGCATGACCCGCATCCCGATGGGGTCAGCATGACCCGCATCCCGCGCCGCGCCTATGCCGACATGTACGGCCCCACCACGGGCGACCGCGTGCGCCTGGCCGACACCGACCTGTTCGCGGAGGTCGAGCGCGACCTCACCACCTACGGCGAGGAGGTGAAGTTCGGCGGCGGCAAGGTGATCCGCGACGGCATGGGCCAGTCCCAGGCGTCGCAGGCGGAAGGCGCCGTCGATACTGTCATCACCAACGCGCTGATCGTGGACCATTGGGGCATCGTCAAGGCGGACGTGGCGATCCTCGACGGCCGCGTCCACGCCATCGGCAAGGCCGGCAACCCCGACGTGCAGCCCGGCGTCACCATCGTCATCGGCCCCGGCACCGAGGTCATCGCCGGCGAAGGCAAGATCCTCACCGCCGGCGGCATCGACAGCCACATCCACTTCATCTGCCCGCAGCAGGTCGAGGAAGCCTTGGCCTCCGGCATCACCACCCTGGTCGGCGGCGGCACCGGGCCTGCCACCGGCACCAGCGCCACCACCTGCACGCCCGGCCCCTGGCACCTCGCCCGGATGCTGCAGGCCGCCGAGGGCCTGCCGGTCAACCTCGCCTTCGCCGGCAAGGGCAACGCCTCCCGCCCGGCGGCACTCGAAGAGATGATCCGCGCCGGGGCGAGCAGCCTGAAATTGCACGAGGACTGGGGCACCACGCCCGCCAGCATCGACTGTGCGCTCTCGGCCGCCGACCGCTTCGACGTGCAGGTGATGATCCACACCGACACGCTGAACGAGAGCGGATTCGTCGAGGACACCATCGCGGCGTTTCAGGGCCGCACCATCCACGCCTTCCACACGGAAGGCGCCGGCGGCGGCCATGCGCCGGACATCATCCGCGTCGCCGGGCTGCCCAACGTGCTGCCGTCCAGCACCAACCCGACCCGGCCCTACACCGCCAACACGCTGGACGAGCATCTCGACATGCTCATGGTCTGCCACCACCTCGACCCGGCCATCCCCGAGGACGTCGCCTTTGCCGAGAGCCGCATCCGGCGGGAGACCATCGCCGCCGAGGACATCCTGCACGACCTGGGCGCGCTCAGCATGATCTCGTCGGACAGCCAGGCGATGGGACGGGTGGGCGAGGTCGCAATCCGCACCTGGCAGACGGCGCACAAGATGAAGCAGCAGCGCGGATCGCTGCCGGGGGATGGCCGGGCGGACAATGCGCGGATCAAGCGGTATGTCGCCAAGTACACCATCAACCCGGCCATCGCGCAGGGCCTGTCGCACGAGGTCGGCTCGGTGGAGCCTGGCAAGCTCGCCGACCTCGTGCTGTGGTCGCCGATGTTCTTCGGGGTGAAGCCGGACCTGGTGCTCAAGGCCGGCACCATCGTCTGCGCGCCGATGGGCGACCCGAACGCCAGCATCCCGACGCCGCAGCCGGTCCACTACCGGCCGATGTTCGGGCAGTTCGGGGCGGCGATGGCCGCAAGCTGCATCACCTTCGTGTCGCAGGCGGCGCTCGACGACGGCATCGGCCATCGCCTCGGCCTGACCCGGCGCCTCTCAGCCGTGCGCGACACCCGCGGGCAGATCGGCAAGCGCAGCATGGTCCACAACGACGCGACGCCGGTGATCGAGGTCGATCCGGAGACGTACGAGGTGCGGGCGGACGGCGTGCTGCTGACCTGCGAGCCGGCGGCGGTGCTGCCGATGGCGCAGCGGTACTTCTTGTTCTGAACGGGACCAGCATCCGACATGGCCGAAGCAGGTAACGGGATCAACAACAAGGCACAGGCCGCGCTGATCGAGGCGTTGAACTGGCTGTATGACCGGGTGATCGGATCGCAGGACGTTGCTGCCGGGGTGCCGCGGTCGGAGGCCGAGATCGACCGCCGGGTCGCGTACTACTGCGCCATGGCCGGAACGGCCGGCTTCGTCACCAACGTCGGCGGCGCCTTGACGCTTCCCGTCACCTTGCCCGCGAACGTGATCGGCGTCGCCGCGCTGCAGTTGCGGCTGATCGCGGAGGTCGCGTCCGCGAGGGGCCACGACCTGCATGGGCCGGAAGCGCGCACCCTCGCACTGGCCTGCCTCACCGGGAACGCCGCGCTCGATGTGCTCAAGGAGGCCGGCGTCAGGGTGGGGCAAAGGGCCATCGGGCAGGTCGCCGGCGCCGTCCTCGCCCGGATCAACCAGGCCGTAGGCTCGCGGCTGCTGGCCAAGGCGGGAACCCAGGGCGTCGTCAACCTGACGAGGTTCGTGCCGGTCATGGGCGGCCTGGTGGGCGGCACGGTCGATGCCCTCAGCACCAAGGCGGTGGGCGAGATCGCGAAGCGCGTCTTCCAGCCCTTGCCAGGCCACGAACCCGGGCACAGCCCGGACGGCCAGGGTGATCCTGGCCAACCGCCGCTGCTGATACCGGCGGGCACATGATGCGGTCGGCGCAGCTCCTTCCGGGTGGAACCTGGGACCCCGCGCGTGGGCGCGATCAGGTCTGGATCGACTTCGACCGCCGCCACCGCCGCCGCATCGTGCTGCGCACCGCCGCCGGGCATGACCTGTTGCTGGACCTGCCGCAAGCCGTCCGCCTCCGCCACGGCGACGGCCTTCTGCTGGATGACGGCGGCATCGTGCTCGTGCAGGCCCAGCCGGAGCCGCTGCTGGACATCCACGCCCACGATGCAGCCGCCCTGGTCCGCATCGCCTGGCACCTCGGCAACCGGCACCTGCCCGTGCAACTGCTCGGCGCGCATCTCCGCATCCGGCGCGACCACGTGATCGCGGAGATGGTGCGCGCCCTCGGCGGCCATGTCGCGGAGGTCGAGGCGCCGTTCGATCCGGAGGGCGGCGCGTATGCGGGCGGCCACACGCATTCCCACGATGACGAGGACGGCCACGCCCACCCGCAACACGGTCGTGTCTCATACCAGCGGCCTTAACTGTTGACCCATAAAGGATGGGTCAACGGCCGCCGGCATGAGTCTTCTTTGGCGCGCCGCCGCCTGCCAACCCGGCGCGCGATACCAGCGTCCCAACGCGATGGAAGGGTCATCGCATCGGGCCGCTGGTATCAGTCTGAATTGCGGCATCCAACGCTATGGCCGACCTTCGCGGCAACAGTCGCGACGGTCCGAGAACGAACCGCCCACTCCGAAGCGAAATCGGCAAAAAGCCGACGTTCTCCGCGCCAGCCACGCCACCCCGCCTCATATGTGATAGACTATGCTCCTCTAGGTGTTTGGTCCCGGGGAGTCGTGACGCTGCTTTGACCCGAGAGGCAGAGGAAGCGCCATGGCAGGCAGTCTTCACGGCAGCGCCCGAACAACGCCGCGAGTTCGAGCCGAGATCCAAGCGTCGCAAGAGGCGACCAGCATCCTGGCCAGCCGCTACGGCCTGAGCCGCACCGTCAAAGAGGCCACCATCAAGGCGTTCCACTATCCCGACCTCGAAAGCCTCAAAACTCACGTCCTTGCTTTCGTGTCAGCCCACAACTTCGCCAAGCACCTCAAAGCTTTCCGATGGAGGACATCCTTCGAAGCCGTCTGTCACGCCTGGACGACAACCCCCGATGTCCTCAAACTAAATCCACGTCACCTCATCCCGGGACCAAACACAGGCTGCCGCCCGGCAAGTCATCGACGTCCGCGCCCGCATATACGAAGGGAGTTCGCCTGCTCGCAGCTTCCGGCGATGGTGCACGCGGCCCGCGAGCTGTCGGCGGGCAGATCTGCGTGATGCCCGGCGCCCCGTCCTTCGAGGGGGTCAGCCGAATGCCCGTAGCCATGGGCAACGGCCTGCAGCCTTCTTCCCTGGCGCAGCTTGAGCCAGCCTCTGGCGGCGAGGCTCCAGTCCAGACAGCCCTCCCGCTGCCGCATGGCGCAGGCACGGCCGCCGATGCCCGAGCGCAGAGCTTGAACCGCGATTGGGCCGCCCGTTCGGAAAGCAAGCGTATCCTGCAGGTCGGTCAGACGCGGCCCAGACGTCGAGCAGCCCGTCGGCAGAAGGCGGCGCTCGACCTGGCGCCGCCTGGACGCGCCAGGCCGTCTGCCCGGCATGACGCCGCTGGCACGCCTCATGCTTCGATTGCGGCATAACGAAGGAGCCGCCGCATGTCCGCCAACCCGTTCCACCTCGCCTGGTTCCTGCAAGGGTCGAGCATCCAGGCCTGGGGCGAGCAGTGGAGCGGCAACATCAGCGAGGACTGGATGTCGGCGGAGATGTTCCTGGATCTGGCCCGGTCCATCGAGCGCGCCTGCTTCGACTACCTGCTGATCGAGGACTCCATCTACATCGGGCAGAACTGGCAAAACTCGCGCGACATGTTCCTGAAGAACGGCATGTCCGTGCCGCGGCAGGAGCCGTCGGTGGTGGCCTCCCTGATGATGGCGGCGACCTCGCGCCTCGGCATCGTGCCGACGCTCTCGACCTTCGCCTACCACCCGTACCTGACCGCCCGCATCGTCGGCACGCTGGACCAGGTGTCGGG
>CAXTTB010000187.1:0-6916 GCA_964246905.1 uncultured Acetobacteraceae bacterium
GAGATGCAGGTGAGGTCCCGCACGCCGCTGTCCCGGATCGCCTCGATCAGCGCCTGCGGGATGCCGCACAGGCCGAAGCCGCCGGCCATGATGACCATGCCGTCCCGCAGCACCCCGGCCAGCGCCGCCGCCGCGTCCGGATAGACCTTGCTCACCGCCATCCCTCACCCCCCGTTTCTCGTTGAAGCCGTCAGACCGAATGCTAACGCACGGGGTCCGGCCCGGCAAACCCGGGCGCTACCCTGTGACTTGAAGGAAGGCCATGGGCGTTGCCCCTGGACCCCACTGGGCCCGGCGGGGCCAACGGGTCCAGGGCAGCGCCCTGGCCTTGCTACCCCATCAGCACGCCATGCTGCCGCAGGAAGCCGAGCAGCGGCAGCAGCGGCAGGCCGAGGACCGCGGCGTGCTCGCCCTGCACCTCGTCGAACAGGTGCACGCCCAGGCCCTCCAGGCGGTAGGCGCCGACGCAGGACAGGACCGCGCCGCCCTCCGCGGCCAAGTACTCCTCCAGGAACGCATCGCTGAACGCCCTCATGCGAAGGCGGGGTTCGGCGACGTGCCGCCACACCTCCCGTCCGCCGCGCAGGCACGCCACGGCCGTCACCAGGCGGTGCGTCTGGCCGCGCAGCGCCCGGAGCTGCGCCCGCGCGCCATCCAGGCCGTCCGGCTTGTCGAACCAGGCGTCGTCGCAGACCAGGATCTGGTCGGCGCCGATGACCAAGGCGTCAGGGTCCCGGACGCGCTGCGCCTTGAGCACGGCCAGCGTCAGCGCGGCCTCCGCGGCGTCGGCGCCCTCCGCCCGGCAGGCCTGCTTCACCGCGGCCTCGTCCACCCGGGCCGGACGCGCCTCGAACCGCAGCCCAGCCGACGCGAGCAGCGCGGCACGAGCCGCCGACTGGCTGGCGAGGACCAGAGGGGGAGACGATGCCTGCATCACGGCGTGGGCGGCAGCGGCACGGGCGGGATCGGGGCGGACGCCGCCGCCGCTTCCCGCCGCCGCCGCTCGTGCCAGGCGTCCATGAGCTGGAGCACGGTGGCGGCGGTCTCCTCGATGGAGCGCCGGGTCACGTCGATCACCGGCCAGCCGCGGCGGGTGCACAGGCGCCGCGCCCACAGCAGCTCCCCGCGCACCGCCTCCACATCGACGTAGTCGCCGCTGTCCTGCCGCACCCGTCCGGTGTCGTTGCCGGCGGCGATCAGCTTCAGGCGGTGCCGCCGGATCTCGATCAGCGCCGGCGGGTCGAGCGTCAGGCCGATCACCGGGCAGACCGGCGCCTCCAGCCCCGGCGGGTCCGGCGTGCCCGGCACCAGCGGCACGTTGGCCGCCTTGATCCCGCGGTTGGCAAGGTAGAACGAGGTCGGCGTCTTGCTGGAGCGCGACACCCCGACCAGCACCACGTCGGCGGACGCGATCCCCGCCTGCGCCTGGCCGTCGTCATGCGCCAGCACGTAGTGCATGGCGTCGATGCGGCGAAAGTAGTCGGCGTCCAGCACGTACTGCCGCCCGGGCCGGGACTGCGCCTGCGTGCCGATATGCTCCTGCAGCATGTCCAGCACCGGCTCCAGCACGTTCAGCACGGACACGCCGAGCCGCAGGCAGGTGGTCTCCAGGTCGTTGCGCAGCGCCTTGTCGATGACCGTGGACAGCACGGGGCCGGGTTCGGCCTCGATGCCTTCCAGCACGCGGTGCAGTTGGAAGCGGGTCCGGATCAGGCTCCAGCGGTGGTACACGATGGAGGCGTGCTCGAACTGCGAGACGGTCGCGCGGGCGATGCTGTTCAGCGTCTCCCCCGTCGCGTCGGACACCAGATGCAGGTTCATGGGCGGCGGTTCCGTTCAGAGGGGGACGGTGGCAGGGCTGTGGGCAACATGTGGATAACGGGGATAACTCGGGTTCTGTGCACAGGCTCCGCAGGGCCATTGTGAAAGCTGGGGATAACTATCGAAACGTCGGGTACTGGGGATGAAATGCGGGCATCTCCCGGGCGGGAACGGGGCACCCCGGAGACTGTGTATGAAAACAAGGACTTGCCCGGATTCCAGCCTGTGGACATGTGTGTGGATAAATTTTGAATAACGGGGTACCCCAGGACTCACAGGGTATATAACCACTCCATGATTCTTAAAAAATCTTCTTTGAAGAGTAAGAGGGCGCGATGACCAAGCCGCTGCTGCGTGTGCTGAACGGGGAAGCGGTCTGGCCGCCGCCGATGTGGCTGATGCGCCAGGCCGGGCGCTACCTGCCGGAGTACCGGGAGCTGCGCGGCCAGGCCGGCGACTTCATCAGCCTGTGCACCACCCCGGCGCTCGCCGCCGAAGTGACGCTGCAGCCCATCCGCCGCTACGGCTTCGACGCCGCCATCCTGTTCAGCGACATCCTGATGCTGCCCTGGGCGCTCGGCCACGGCCTCGCCTTCAAGGAGGGCGAAGGCCCCGTGCTGCCGCGCCTGACCGACGCGCAGGGGGTGGCGGCGCTCGATCCGGGCCGGGTCATGGGGGCGGTGGCGCCGATCCTGGAGACGGTGGAGCGCACCAAGGCCGGGCTTGACGACGCGACCGCGCTGATCGGCTTCGCCGGCAGCCCGTTCACGGTCGCCTGCTACATGGTGGAGGGCGGCGGCTCCAAGGAGTTCGCCCGCATCCGCGGCATGGCGCACGGGGAGCCGGCGCTGTTCGCCTCCCTGATCGACGTGCTGGTGCAGTCCACCGTCGAGTACCTGTCCGGCCAGATCGCCGCCGGCGCCGACGCGGTGATGCTGTTCGACAGTTGGGCCGGCGTGCTGTCGCCCCGGCTGTTCGCGCTGCATGTGATCGAGCCGACCCGGCGCATCGTGGAGGCCGTGCGCGCCCGGCATCCCGGCACGCCGATCATCGGCTTCCCCCGTTTGGCCGGCGTACTGGTCGGCGCCTACGCCGCGCGAACCGGGGTGGACGCCGTGGCGCTCGACACCGGGGCGGAATTGTCCGTGGCGACCGGGCTGGTGCCGGCAAAGGTGGCGACGCAAGGGAACCTCGACCCGCTTTCGGGGGTGGCGGGGGGCGAGGCCATGGCGGCGGAGGTCCGCGGCGGGCTGGACGGCGCGCGGGGCCGGCCGCACATCTTCAACCTGGGCCACGGCATCGTGCCGCAGACGCCGCCGGCGCACGTTGCCGCTTTGGTGAAGCAGGTGCGGGCGGCTTAGAAAGCGGGCCGCTTGACTGCGCCTGCTTACTGGCCAAGTTGGCAGCCATGTCCCATCGCAAGATCGCCGTCGTGCTGTTCAATCTCGGCGGCCCCGACAAGCCCGCCTCCGTGCGCCCGTTCCTGGTCAACCTGTTCAAGGACCCAGCCATCCTGCGGGTGCCGTTCTTCGTGCGCCCCTGGCTCGCCCGCATCATCGCGCTCGCCCGCGTCAAGGCGGCCAGCGCCAACTACGCCATCCTGGGCGGCAAGTCGCCGCTGCTGGAACTGACGGAGCAGCAGGCCCGCGCGCTGGAGGGCGCCCTGTCCGACATGAACGCGCGCTGCTTCGTGGCGATGCGCTACTGGCACCCGTTCAGCCTGGCCGCCGCCCGCGAGGTGAAGGCGTGGGAGCCGGACGAGGTGGTGCTGGTGCCGCTCTACCCGCAGTACTCCACCACGACGACCGGCAGCAGCCTGTCGGCCTGGCGGGACGCGGCGGCGCAGGCCGGGCTGGTGGCCCCGGTCAGCACGCTGTGCTGCTACCACTCCGACCCCGGCTACGCCCGCGCGACCGCGGCGATGGTGCGCCGCGCCTATGGGGACGCCCGGGCGGCGCTCGATCCCGCGGTGCCGCTCCGCATCCTGTTCTCCGCCCACGGCCTGCCGGAAAGCATCGTCAAGGCCGGCGATCCCTACCAGTTCCAGGTGGAGCGCACGGTGGCGGCGGTGGTGCGCGAGCTGGACATGCCGGGCCTCGACCACACCGTCTGCTTCCAGTCCCGCGCCACGCCGCAGAAGTGGATCGACCCCAGCACGGAGGTCGAGATCGAGCGGGCGGCGCATGACAAGACCGCCGTGCTGGTGGTGCCCATCGCCTTCGTGTCGGAGCACTCGGAAACGCTGGTCGAGCTTGACGTCGAGTACCGGGAACTGGCGGAGAAGGAGGGCGTGCCGGGCTACTTCCGCTGCCCGGCGCAGAACAGCGACCCGGGCTTCATCGAGGCCCTGGCCGAGCTGGTGCGGATGACCATGGGACGCGGCCCCGGCCTGTGCAGCTTCGTCGGCGGGCGCACCTGCCCCAAGCCGTTCGGCGACTGCCCGCACGCCCGTGCGGGTGCGCCGAAGCCCATGCCGGCGCTGGCAGCCGTCTCGTGACGCCCAGCCCGCCGCGCTCCAGCCCTTTGCGTCTGGTGATCTTCGACTGCGACGGGGTGCTGGTGGACAGTGAAGGCCCGTCGGCGCGGGTGACGGCGCGGGAGGTCAGCCTGCTCGGCTGGCCGATGGCGGCGGAGGAGGCGATGGCGCGCTTCACCGGGCTGCGCCTGTCCGACCTGCCGCCGCTGGTCGCGGCCCAGACCGGGCGCCCGGCGCCGGATGGTTGGGTGGAGCATGTGCGCGGGCGGCTGATCGAGACCTTGGCGGAAGAAGTGGAGACCATGCCCGGCGCCGCCGAAGTGCTGCGGGCGGTGACGGCGCTCGGCCTGCCCTACCGGGTCGCGTCCAACTCGTCGCACCAGGAGATGGCGGTGAAGTTCGCCCGCACGGGCCTTGCGCCGCTCGTCGCGGGCCGGGTACACAGCGCGCGGGACGTGGCGGCCGGCAAGCCCGCGCCGGACGTGTTCCTGGCCGCCGCCGCGGCGGAGGGCATCCCGCCGCAGGCCTGCATGGTGGTGGAGGACAGCCTGCCCGGCATCCGCGGCGCGCTCGCCGCGGGCATGGCCTGCATCGGCATCGACCCGCACGGACCCGGCGAGGCGCTGCGGGCCGCGGGCGCGCACCCCATCCAAGCGCTGTCCGAGCTGCCGGCGCTGTTCGGGGCCGCGATGCGCGCCGCCGCATGACGATTGCCGCGCTGGCGTACGTCTATCCCTGGACCAAGGCGCTGCATGTCATCTCGATGGTGGCCTGGATGGCCGGGCTGTTCTACCTGCCGCGGCTGTTCGTGTACCACTGCGGCGTGGCGCGCGGCTCGGTCGAGAGCGAGCGGTTCAAGGTCATGGAGCGCCGCCTGCTGAAGCAGATCATGCTGCCGGCGATGCTCAGCACCTGGTTCTTCGGGGCGCTGCTGGTGCTGACGCCCGGCATCGTCGCGTGGACGCCGTTCAACTGGTGGCACCTGAAGTTCGCGTCCGTGTTCCTGATGACCGGCTTCCAGGGGGCGGCGGGCAAGTGGCGCCGGGACTTCCTGGAGGACCGCAACCAGAAGCCGCACCGCTACTTCCGCTATGCCAACGAGGTCCCGACGCTGCTGCTGGTCGTCGCCGTGGTCATGGTCATCGTCAAGCCGTTCTGAACGGATCGGGGTTTGGGGCCTCCGGCCCCAACGGGTCCAGGGCGGCGCCCTGGCCTTGAAACGCGAAATCGCTTGACGCCGTGAGTTGCCGGTGCCAACTGGACACGACGGTGCAGGGTTCGCCCGGCGTCGCCGCACCATGAACTTGCGGCCTCTCGGCCCGGTTCCTCCACACCATGGGACAACGCTTGCCGCCGCATCCGCGGACTCCGGCCGGCAGGATGTCCCGTCCCATACATCTACATACACTGAGGCAGCCTCATGCACCTCGCCGAACTCAAGGCCAAATCCCCGGCCGACCTCCTGAGCTTCGCCGAATCCCTTCAGGTCGAGAACGCATCGTCACTGCGGAAGCAGGACATGATGGTGGCGATCCTCAAGAACTTCGCCGACAACGACCAGGCGATCTACGGCGAGGGCACGCTGGAGATCCTGCCGGACGGCTTCGGCTACCTGCGGAGCGCGCAGGCGAACTTCCTGCCGGGTCCCGACGACATCTACATCAGCCCGAACCAGGTCCGCCGCTTCGCGCTCCGCACCGGGGACACGGTGGAGGGGCAGATCCGGGCGCCGCGGGACGGCGAGCGGTACTTCGCGCTGCTCAAGGTCAACACGATCAACTTCGAGCCGCCGGACGCGGTGCGCCACCGCATCAACTTCGACAACCTCACGCCGCTGTATCCCGAGCGCAAGCTGAAGATGGAGGTGGAGAACTTCCAGTCGGTCGCCAAGGGGCCGGGCAAGGACATGACGCCGCGGGTCATCGACCTGATCGCGCCCATCGGCATGGGCCAGCGCGCGCTGATCGTGGCGCCGCCGCGGACGGGCAAGACGGTGATGCTGCAGAACATCGCGACCGCGATCTCCGCCAACCATCCCGAGGTCTTCCTCATCGTGCTGCTGATCGACGAGCGGCCGGAGGAAGTCACCGACATGTCCCGCACGGTGAAGGGCGAGGTCGTCGCCAGCACCTTCGACGAGCCGGCGACCCGGCACGTCGCCGTGACCGAGATGGTGCTGGAGAAGGCCAAGCGCCTGGTCGAGCACAAGCGCGACGTGGTGATCCTCTTGGACAGCATCACCCGGCTGGCACGCGCCTACAACACGGTGGTGCCGTCGTCGGGCAAGGTGCTGACCGGCGGCGTGGACGCGAACGCCCTGCAGCGGCCCAAGCGGTTCTTCGGCGCCGCGCGCAACATCGAGGAGGGCGGCAGCCTGACCATCATCGCCACCGCCCTGATCGACACCGGCAGCCGGATGGACGAGGTGATCTTCGAGGAGTTCAAGGGCACCGGCAACTCCGAGATCATCCTGGACCGCAAGCTCTCGGACAAGCGCACCTTCCCCGCCATCGACATCACCAAGTCCGGCACCCGCAAGGAGGAGCTGCTGGTGGAGCGCGGCACGTTGTCCAAGATGTGGGTGCTGCGCCGCATCCTGGGTCCGATGGGCATGACGGA
>CAXTTB010000188.1:0-6906 GCA_964246905.1 uncultured Acetobacteraceae bacterium
CTTTGTCGCCTTTGTGCCGCAGTTCATGGCGCCGTCCGCGCCGTTCCTGCCGCAGGCGGCGATCCTGGTCGTGAGTTTCATCGCCATGGCCTCGGCGACCGCGCTGCTCTGGACGGCGCTGGCTGGGCGCGTGTCCTCGCTGGTGCGGCGCCCTTCCGTGCGGCGCGGGTTCAACCGCGCCGGAGGCGGCATGTTGGTGGGCGCGGGCGTGGCACTCGCCTTGAAGCGCTGACCACCTCCGCCCCACTGGTTGTCACAACTCAAGATTTTCGGGCAGTCGCATGTATTCAGACTTTTCAATGGTTTGGGTGCGTCAGAAGCTAGGACCGAAAATTGGTCGAGAGCTTAGCCCTTGGACCCGCGCGCGCGTCGTGCTCGGCCCTGTGTCACCGGGGGCTGAACCGGCAAATCCGGCTCCTCAATCTCCTCCGGCAGGTTCGTCTGGTCCGGAGCCGAGCTTCCCGGCTTTTGGCCGAGGCCGGCCTGCTTCGCGAGGCTTGAGCGATGGCTGGCGTAGTTCGGTGCCACATGGGGTAGTCGGCCGGCAATCTCCACTTCTCCCGGTATTACTGAGGGGTCATCCCGTAGCTGGCTTGCAGATGCCGCTTGAGCATCTTCAGCTTCTTTCCATCTTCCAGGCAGACAATGTGGTCTGGGAACACCGATTTTCGGATCGGCACGGCCGGCGTCAGTGGCGCCGGTGCGGGTTCGGCCGTGCCGGTTATCGTCAATGAACGCCAGACGGACTGGATCAGATCCGGCAACGCATCGACCGCGACCTGGTATTTGAGGGTATGGGCAGAAACGATCTTCGCCGTCAGCCTCAGAACGTCCGTGTCCGATTCGCCTGCCATGCTGATCCCTTCCATTGCGAGGCACCCTGTCACACGCGCGCCCGTCGCTCCAACGGCGCTGTTCCGCGCCGCGCCTGCCCTATGCCCATCAGCACGTGATAATCCGGTTCACCACGTGCTGATCGCACCGCGACCACGCCTCGCCTTGGCGCTCCTACCGTGGGGCACCCAGCGCTGCGGCGAGGACGCCCACCACGGCCTTCGTGTCGTCCTCGATCTCGTCCACTGCCAACAAGAGCCGCCCGATGCCTGCCTTCAGGTCAGGCTCCGACGACGCCTCGGACCAGGCCACCAGCATCCGGTGGTAACCGCGCAGGTCGGCCCGCTGTGCGCAGTACGCCGTCAGCATGTCCCGGCCGACGACCTGCTCAAGCAGTCCCGGCGTCTTCCGGGCCTTTCCCAGCGTGCCCCGCTGCGCGTTCGTGTCCCAGTGCATCCCTACCAGCACCCTCGTGATGCGGGGGAGCGCCATGACGGAGGGGTTCAGCGCCAGTTCGATGCGTTCGACAGCTCCGTCTGCATCCACGACCAGGATGTCCAGATCCGGCCCCGGCTCAAGGCCGGCGTGCATGACATGGGCAGACTGCCACGGGAACAGGTCGCGCTTGAGGTCGGCCAGCATGTTCAGCTCGTCCCCATATCCCTGCCGGGCACCTGGCGGCGGAGCTTCTTCGTCGTCGAAGAACAAAGCCAGGGTTCGTTCGACGTGGCGCTCTCGGTCGCCGGCGTCCGGGAACAGGCCGATGTTCCAGGCCAGGCTGCACACCTTGGCGATCCGCTCGCGCTCCTCGAAATCGGCGACGAACAGCACATGCGGCAGCAGGTAGGTTGCGAAGCAGGAGGCGGTCGTGTGAGGGCGCACCGGGGTGTCCTGCATCGGGCCGGGGCGGAGCGCAAGCGCCAGCGGCTGCAAGGCGGACCAGCAAACCCGGTTGTCCGTTCAGCGAAATGGAGCGCCAAGGATCAGGGCGTGTCCGCCGCGCGGCCGTCCTCGCCCAGCTCGCCGATGCCGCGCAGCCGCACCTGGGGCTGATCGGGGAAGCGGGCCACGATCTCCAACTCGCCGCCCATGGCCTCCACGAAGCGCCGCAGGGTGGACAGGTACATGTCCGTGCGTCGCTCCAGCTTGGCGACCGAGGCCTGGTTGATGCGCAGGTCGGCCGCAAGCTGGTCCTGCGTCATCAGCCGCGCCCGGCGCAGCTCCGCCAGGGACAGGTCGCGCTCCATCGCATCCGTGAGGTTGCCAGCCTCCGCGCGCGCGTCGGCCGGAAGGCCGCGGCGCAAGTGGTCGAATGAGTGCCTACCCGCCATCGTCCTGCCTCCCTGCTTCCTCGGCGGCGATCTCCGCGAGGTGTTCGTCATACAGCCGGTCCGCCAGCGGGATCAGCCGGGCGTAGAAGTCGTCCTGGCCCGTCTTGTCGCCGCCGATCAGCAGGATCGCGGCCCGGCGCGGGTCGAAGGCGTAGAACACCCGCAACGGTCGCCCCCCGACCTGGATGCGCAGCTCGCGCATGTGGCCGTGCCGGGAGCCGCTGATGCCGCTGGAGTGCGGGAACGGCAGGTTGGGGCCGCGCCGCTCCAGCAGACCGACCGAAGCGGTGACGCGGATGCGTTCGTCCTCGCCCAACGTGTCCCACCAGGCGCCGAACTCGTCGGTGTACTCGACCTGCCATGTCACGCTGGACGAATATGCCCTTCAAGGCATAACGTCAACGGCGCGCCGGTCTTCGGGCGGGTGCGTCTGTGTTCTTTGAAAGCGCAGCGTCGCCAGCCACGCTGCCGCCTGCTAATGCCTGAAGCATGTTCGCCCGCTGCGCCCCCCCCGCCTGGCCGCGGCCCGCGGCCCCGGCCCTGGCGTGCCCCCACGCGCCCGCGTCCCCGCCGCTTTGCGCGGGCGGGCGGCCGCCGGCGCTGCTCAACCCCAAGCTGGAACAGCGCACCACGCTGCTGTGCAACGACGCCTATGCCGTGCTCGCGTCCGGCGTCACGCGCGGCGCGCTCTGGTCCGCCGAGCGTCCGACCGCCGGCAGTCTGGACGCGGCGCGCGAGACCCCCCGCGAAGGCCAGTTCCATGCCGAGGAGCGGCTCCCACCAGGCGACCAGGCGCGGCTTGAGGACTACAGACGCTCCGGGTACGACCGGGGCCATGTGAAATACCCGCCCTGACGTGTACTCCATGGATGATCATGTGGGTTTCGGTTGAGTACGAATACTCAACCCCTATACTCATGTGAACTGTGCTGCTTGTGTCCGAGCCTTTCCCGTAAGCTCGGACGCTTTCAACTGATGCCGCTTCGTGCTCGGGTTGGCGGTCGCAGGTTAAGCCAGGCACCAGGCCATTGGGGAATGGAGGGCCAAAGCTCGAATGGTCCGAACGGAATCCGTTGTCGTCCGCGACAGCGTCCGCGCCGGTCAGCCGACCGTCCTGCTGCTTGTCGGTGCCGAGCCGCTGGAGCCGCTGCTCGCCTTCTTCCGCGAGAAGTGCATGTCGCTCTCGGCGGAGCGGGGATACGCCCAGGCCGTCGGCCGCTTCGTCGAATGGCTTTCCGTGCGGGCGCGCGAGTTCTTCGAGCACAGCCAGCGCGGCCTGCTCTACACGGCGTTCGCCCACGACCTGCGTTTCGGCACCTGCCGTAGCGGCATCGACCAGCACGGCCTCCACTGGCTGCCGGCAAGCGACGGCAACCTCCGTCGGCTCAGCCGCTGCCTGCTCGAATTCAGCGACTGGCTATGCCAGCGGCGCGGCGCCGCGCCGTTGAACCCTATCCATCACCAGGCATCCTACGCCGACCAGATGGCGTTCTGGCGCCAGTGGAACATGCGCAAGACCGGGTCGCTGCTGGCCCACACCAAAAGCCGCCACCATGCCGCCGACGCGGCGGCAGGGCATCGCAAGCGACGTCCCGGACGCCGGACGGCCCACCTTGCTGAGACCAAAGCCTTTCCGCCCGAACACATCGCTTCCTTGTTGTGGAATGGATTTGCTTTGCCGGGCCGCGACGGCGAACCAAGGCCGTGGCTGAGGCATAACCTACGCGACATCCTTATCACCCTGCTCTGCCTGTATGGCGGCTGCCGCGAGAGCGAGCCCATGCACCTCTGGGTCGATGACGTGTTCGTCGACCCCGACGACCCCGAGGTGGCGCTGGTTCTGATCCATGAGCCGGAGCTTGGCGCCGTGGACTACACCGACCCGCTCACCGGGAGGGCGCGGAGGACGACCCGCGCCGACTTCCTCCAGCGCCACTGCGGCGGCCGGCGGCCCCTGACGCAGGAAACTGGACGGCGCCACGCCGGGTGGAAGGGGGCGCTGCTCACCCGCCGCGAGCGCCACGCCTTCCAGGTGTTCTGGATCGACCGCGCGGCCGGGCGCCTGTTCCTCGAACTCTGGCGGGAGTACCTTCGGCATGTCCGCCCAATGGCGCTTCGGACACCTTGGGCGTTCCTGACAAAGGGTGGCCAGCCTTTCGGCACCGAAGCCTTCAGCGACGCGTTCAACGCCGCCGTGCGGCGCATCGGACTCACCCCGGCCAAGTGGGCGGGGACAACCACCCATGGTCTCCGGCACCGCTACGGCCAATGGCTCAACGACCTCGGCCTCGGCGACAAGGAGGGCCAGGTGGCCATGCACCACCTCAACGCCAAGAGCCAGGGGATCTACCGCCAAGTGGGGCTGGCCGAGGTCGCCGCCGCCATCAGCGCGGCCAACAGCTCGGCGCTGCCGCCGTTCATTGAGGCGCGCGGCCAGTGATGCGCGCCGCCATCTGCCACCTCGACGAATACGTCGCCATCGTCAGCAGCCTGTCCGGCCGCACTATCTACGTCAACCAGTCTGCAGACCGTTATCTCGTCTCGCCAGAGGCGTCCCCTGCGGCCGTCCAGCGAGCCGTCCACGGCTGGCTGGGGCGCATCGAGGCGTTGCGGCCCGAGCACAGGCCGCCGCCGCCACTGCGCCAAGCGGTCGCCCGGCTGGGCGAGGCGGCCACCATCGCCGAGATCGCGCAGGCCCTCGACCGGGTGCTGGTAGCCGAGTTCAAGGACCGGCTGGCCTTGTCCTCGATTGGCGGCAAGCAACGGCTCCTCGTCGAGCTGATGCTGGCGATGTGGTCGGTCGGCGTCGTGGCATGGCCGACGCGGGACCAGCAGCCGTTCTCCATGCCGTCCTTGCTGGTCGGCAACCCCGGGTTCATCGGCCCGCAGCGGCAATGGCTGGCCAGGCTGCGCGCCTTTCTCGGCTGCGGCGGCATGGAGGATACTGAAAACTTCCGCTTCATGGTGGACGCCGTGCTTTGCCGCGCCGGGGTTGTCGACCTCGGCGACCTGACCCCCGAAACTTTCCGCCTCGTCCAGGGCGCAGTGCGCGGCAAGATGCGCAGCACCGGCATCGTGGCGGTGCTGCACTGCCTGCGCGAGGATCACACCGACCGCAGGATCGGTTGGACGCCGGAGGATTTCGGCTTCTTCAAGGCCAAGACGGGTCGGCTCGTCCGGGACGACGAGTTCCGCTGGTTGACGAGCCAGGCGCCGGACCTGGAGGAATGGTCGAAGCTTGCCCGGGAGCACGTTGCTTCTGTAATGGGCCTCCTTTCGTCAAGCTCAGAGTGCATCCAGTCGCCGGTTTCGTGCTTCTGCCCGTGATCGGCGCAAGGCCGCCACATGATGCTTCATGAGGGAGCCGGCGGAGCAATCTACCCAGCGTGATACGGGATCGCTCCCGGCCACTGCAACGGAACCTGCCTTACCGTCTCCGCGTCCCGGCGAAGGGACCTCGTGAAGGCTGGGCCGCCTGGCCCCGCCCCGAACCTTGTGCCTCCTTGCGGTTATGCCGCCGGTGCTGCGGCAGCGGCCGCCGCGGCCGGGTCCTTGCCCCAGACGAACTCCGTCCCGTCCGCCCAGATGCGGTGGAGCACGGTGGCGAGCTTGCGCGCCAGCGCCACCTTCGCCCTCCGCATGCCCCGCCGCTTGGCGACGTCCAACGCCCAGCGCTTGAGCGTGCTGAACCGCGTCGCGCGCGTCAGCAGCGCGTTGGCCGCGTCGTGCAGCGCGGTGCGCACGCCGGCGTCGCCGACCCGCGTGATCCCGCCGGTCACGTCGGTCTCGCCGGACTGATAGCGCTTGGGTGTCAGGCCAAAGAAGGCGCCGACCGACTTGGATTTCGTGAACCGCCCGGGGTCGTCCACCCCTGCCCGGTAGGTCAGCGACACAAGCGCGCCCACCCCGGGCACCGTCATCAGCCGGCGGCAGACCTGGTCCTCCTTGACGATCACCAGCACCTCGCGATGCAGCTTGGCGAGCTCGCGCCACATTGCCTCGCGCGCCGCCAGCAACGGCTCGACGATCTTCTCCAGCATCGCGTGCTCGGCCGCCAGCTCCCGTATGCGCGCCGGCAGCTTGCCGCGGCTCACGTCGCCAACCTTCAGCCCAAAGCCGCGCAGCAGCCCGCGCACGGTCTGCTCCAGGTCGATGACCTTGATCTGCAGCTGCTTGCGCGCCCCGAGCAAGGCCCGGATCTCCTGGGAGGACACCGACTTGCGATGCACCGGCCGATACCACCCCATGCGCAGCAGCTGGGCGATCCCGCGTGCATCCCGCCGGTCCGTCTTGACCGCCATCGCCGACAGTGCCGCTTTGACGTGCCGCGTTTCCAGCAGTACGGCATCGAAGTCCGCCTTGTGCAGCCCGTCGTAGAGCCACTGCGACAAGGGGCCAGCCTCCAGGCCGACCCGCACGATGGTCAGATCAAGCCCGCGTAGGAACTTGACCAGCGCCTCGGGCTCGCTTGCAACCTTCGCCTCCCGGATGACCTTGCCCGTCGCGTCCAGCACGCACAGGCTGCTCAGCTCCAGCGACACGTCAATCCCAACATGATGTTCCATGGCCGCCCTCCTGATGGCCGAACCCGGACCGCCCGGGTCCGCACGTCACGCCACCACTCTGAACAGACCCGCGCCGGAGGTCAGCAATCAGTCCCCGGTGCCGGCCCATTACGGCATCTACCTATAGCGGCGCGCAATGATGTACGCCTCGACGCGCAATCAGAGGCGGTTTCCGG
>CAXTTB010000189.1:0-6862 GCA_964246905.1 uncultured Acetobacteraceae bacterium
ATCTGCTCCCCCCGCCCCGCCGGCCCCAGGACCGCGGCGGTCAGCAGCCCGGTGAACACGTTCACCCCGATCGCGAGCGAGCGCAGCGCGAGCACGCGCGCCATGGACGCGGCGTTGCCCCGGCCGCGCGAAAGCGCGTTGAGCCATCGCAGGACCCGTACCACCACCACCATGCCTCAGGCGTTCACGGCCGGGTGGTCGTGGTAGCCGCGGTATTGCTTGAGGTAGGGCATGTCGCTCGATCCAGCCTTCGCGTAGCGGCGCAGGTTCACCTTGCTGATCACCGCGCCGGGCGTCGGCATGCCTGAGCGCCGCAGCACCCGCACCGCCGCCGCGACGGCCAGGCGCGGCGTTTCACGCCAGTTGATGACCATCAGCACCTGGTCGGCCAAGGGGCCAAGCTGCAGCACGTCCGACACCGCAAGCACCGGCGGCGTATCCAGCACGATCAGGTCGTACTGCGCCCGCAGCTCCTCCAGCAGGCCCGGCAGGCCCGGCGAGGCCAGGGCGCCGCGCGGGTTGGCCACGGAGCGCGTCAGCGGCAGGAAGCGCATCCCGGAGCGCGCGTCCACCCTGGCCCCCGCGATGGCTGCGGCAGGGCTGAGCGTTGCCGCGTCCACGCCCGTGCCGGCAGGGGGCTTATGCCCGAGGATCGCCCGCTCCAGCGAGGGCCGCCGCAGGTCGCAGTCCAGCACGAACGTCGAAAGGCCGGCCTGCATGGAAGAGCGGCCGAGGGCCACCGAGAAGCTTGTCTTGCCTTCGCCCGGCAGCGCCGACGTGACCAGAACGACCCGGCCGCGCCGCTTGCCGGCCTGCGTCCGCGGCCCGCAGACCTGCGTCAGCACCGAATGAACGCTTTCGGCCTCAAGCGAGAACGGCGCGTCCGCCACCACGTCCTGCGCCGGGCGGTTGCGGCTCGCGGGGAACATCCCGAGCACGAGGAGGCCCGTTTCCTCCTCGACCTGCTCCGCGTTGCGGAAGCGGCGGGAAAAGAAGCTGCGCGCGAAGGCAAGCCCCGTGCCGATGCCGAGCGACGCCAGGAACGCTCCCGCCACCATCATCCTCTTCTTGGGAAAGGTGGGCAGGTCGGGCGCGACCGCCTCGACCACCACCTTCGTCTCGCCCAGCGCCACCAGGCGCTCGGCACCGATCTGCTTGAGGCGCACCAGAAGCGTCTCGTAAACCGAGTTGTCGGCCCGTGCCGCGCGCTCCAGCCCTTGCAGCATCACGCCGTCGCGGCTTTCCGCGGCGACGCTGCTTTCCAGGCTCGCCACCCGCGCCGCCAGCACGGCCTTGCGCGCCGTCAGCGCCTCGACCTCCCCCGACAGGCCCGCGACCGCCCGGTCCATCCCGGCGCGGATCTGCATCTCGTTGCGCGCGAGCTGCGCCTGCGCCGCGGCAACCTGCGGGTTGGCGGCGCCTGCGCGCGTCCGCAGCTCGTCAAGCGTGCCGGCGAGCGCGGCTTGCCGCCCGAGCAGCGCCTGGATCACCGGCGACGCGAGCACCGGAGCGATCGCATCGACCTTCCCGCCGCTATGCAGCAGGGCCTGTATCTGCTGCACCAGGCTCTGCTTCTCGGCGAGCTGGCCGGTGACCGCCGACAACTCGGTGTTGGCTTGGCTGAGGCTTTGGGAGCGCAGGGTTTGGCCGGGGCCGACGCTGCCGTCG
This sequence comes from uncultured Acetobacteraceae bacterium, assembly GCA_964246905.1. Lineage (GTDB taxonomy): Bacteria > Pseudomonadota > Alphaproteobacteria > Acetobacterales > Acetobacteraceae > CAHJXG01. The sequence continues at coordinate 1,669 of CAXTTB010000189.1, forward strand.
CCCGAGCGCATCTGCACCAGGTCATGGGTTTGCCGGTACTGCTCAACCGCCGCGTCCGCCGCCGCCGCGCGCTGGCGCATCTGCTCCAAATAAGGGGTGAGCATGGCATCCGCCTTGTCCGCGATCATGCGGTTCGCGTCGCGCTGCCAGTCCACGTAGGCTTCGGCATAGGCGTTGGCGATCCGGGCCGCCAGCTCCGGGTCCGGGAGGGTTGCCGACACCTTGATGATGTAGGACTGCCGGTCGTTGCTGAACGTCATCACCGTGCCCAGCAAGGTTTTCACCGCCGTGGCTTCCGAAGGCACGCACGCTTTGGGCGGAACGGCGCGGCGGAGCAGCGCGCGCACCCTGTCGAGCGCCCCGCCGGTGTCCGTGCAATCCTCGAACAGCACGTCGTCCTTAAGGCCGAGCGTCTGGACCACCTTGGCCGCGAGGCGCTGCGAGTTGAGAACCTCCATCTGCGTGCGGGTCCAGGCCTCGTCGAGGGTTTGGTTGGACAGCAGGCCTTGTTGCGCGCCCATCAATTGGAGCTGCCGGGCATCGATCATGATGGACGCGCTGGCCGTGTAAAGCGGGCGCACCAGCGACAGCGCGAGATAAGCCAGCGCCGCCACCAGCGCGGCGAAGGCGAGGATTTTCCACCTGTTCTGCATCGCCACCTGGACCGGCGTCACCTCGTGCCCGCCGCGCAGCCTCCCGGACGCGGGCTGCGGCATGTCCTGGTCGATCAAGGCCGGCGTCGTCATCGTATTCCCTCAAGCAGGCGGTCGCGGCCCGGCCCGGCCGCAGCCCCGTTTCCGTCGTTCGGGCCCAAAGATGGCATCCTGGCGTGCGTGACCGCGCATTCCGACTTGAATGCGGCGTAGGCGGAGTTCACCCGGTCGCGGAACTCCCGCTCGAACCGCTGCTCCGAAAAGCGCGCCGCGTTGCGGCGGCACGCCTCGGGCGAGAAGCGCCCCTCTTCGGCGATGAACCGCTCGACCGCCGCTGCCACCTGTGCCGGCTCCGGCTCGGCGAACAGCAAGCCCGTCGCGTTCTCGCCCTCCGATATCACCGTCTCAAGTGCCCCACCCCGTCCCAGGGCCACGACGGGCGTCCCCATTGCCTGCGCTTCAACCGGAGCGATGCCGAAATCCTCCTCGGCTGCGAACAGGAAGGCGCGCGCCGTGGCCATAAGCCGGCGCAGCGCCTCGTCGTCAACGAAGCCGAGCACCTCCACGTTGGGGCCAGCCAGCGCCCGTAGCCGCTTGTAGTCCGGACCGTGTCCGGCCACGACCAGCTTCTGCCCCGGCAGTTGCGCGAATGCTTCCACAAGCACGCGCACGTTCTTGTATGGCACGAGGCGGGACGCGGTGAGGAAGAAGTTGCCTTTGGGCAGCCTTGAAGGCTGCTCAGGCACACGCACCGGCGGATAGATCACCTCGGCTCGACGGCCGTAGAGCTTGCGCATCCGCCGGGCGACAAATGCCGAGTTCGCGATGTAGTGGTCCACGCCGCTTGCGGTACGCACGTCCCAAATCCGCATCTTGTGGAGAAGCAGCCGCGCCAGCCCGCTCTTCAGGCCGCGCTCCAATTGGGATTCGTGCAGGTATTGATGCTGCAGGTCCCAGGCATAACGCATTGGGGAATGCACGTAGCTGACATGGAGTTGGTCAGGCCCTGTCAGCACGCCCTTGGCCACGGCAAAGCTGCTTGAGATGACCAGATCATAACGGCGCAGATCCATCTGCTCAATCGCAAGCGGCATGAGCGGAAGGTAATGACGGTGGTTGCGCGCGATGCGCGGCATCCGTTGCAGAAAAGAAGTCATGACGCGATTGCAACCGATCCTCCGCCGGTCTTCCTCGCTCAGCACGTCGAACAGGCAATGCAGGTCGGCTTGTGGAAAGCAGCGCAGGATACTGCGAAGCGTCTTTTCCGCGCCGCCAAACGTGTATAGCCAGTCATGCACAACAGCAACGCGCGGTATCGCACCAAGACGTGCTGCGCTTTTTACATCGACGAGATGCAACTGCTTCATCTCCATTCTAGAGCATGCACGGGCTGGAGCGCGACTTTCAATCGCCGCCCATGCCGACCGTGGCGCAAGGCTGCATCTTGCCGAAGCAGAAAAAGGGAACCTACCAAGCAACTCGAGACAGACACCCCAAAATTCCGCCAACTCCTTGTGCAGCAATGATTATCATCGAGGTAATGTCATGCACCAGATTCTTTCACAACGCCGCCACTGATCGCGGCGCCCCTCTTCAATATGTCAACGCACAGGATTCCCTTTTATTCCCCCATGCACGCAAGCTGGCAGTTCGGATAAAACCATAACATTTAGGCTAATCATTTACGTTTAAGGTAGAACTTCAAGCACTTGGCACAAGCTGCATTTGCTATAAATATGACTATGAGATATCTTTACTGATAGACAATGATTTAATTAAGCAGATGAAGAAACACAACTTCAGATCTAAAACCAGTTCATCAGTTATGTGCGTTTGCGGATGAACTGTTGGCTGCCATGTGACAATCACACCTGTCAATATGATAGGCACGTCAAGTTCGTCAATACGAATCACATGATGAGCACGACAAAAAATTTAGTTTTCCCATAGATAGTTTTGCATCCGAACATTTTTCGGCGTTAATCGCACCTCTCACGCAATGCCGATATGGCAACACGTTCATCATAGCCGTCCTTCTGCTGTGTCCTCGTGTTCTTGAAGACCCAGCCTGGCCGTCACATCGCGCAGGGGCATGCGGCACGCGCGGCCGCAGGCCCTGCCCTTGCGCACCACGACGCGACGCGGCAGGGCTTCTCTTGTCTTCCGCTCCCTTTCGTCGTTTTGCTTGTCCGGATGCGGCTCTCGCAACTTTGCTGCACGGACCCGTCCGATAGTTGCTGGAGCTGAGCTGACGTAGAAGGTTTGTCCTGTTCCTGATCTCCGGATGCCCGCTTTGCCTTTCAAGCTGAACCAGGACCGCCGTCGCCATATTCCCAAGCAGAAGCGCCGGGTCGCGAACTCGGCCGCCTATGACGCTGCCCTGCGCCAGCGCGGCAGTTCGACAGTCTGGCTCACGGATGAGGCGGTCGCCGCATGGAGGGCTCCGCCACGCACGACCGCCGCGGGCGGCCCTGGTACTCTCCTTTGGCAATCCTGACGGCGCTGACGCTCCGGGCCGTGTTCCGCCTCGCCCTGCGCCGAACGGAGGGCCTGGTCGGCTCCATCATCGGCCTGCTCGGGCTCGATCTGGCCGTGCCCGACCACCCGACGCGGCATCCGTGGTGTCGTTCACCGCCGACGGCGCCTACGATCAGGACAGCGTTTCCGCTGCGGTCGCGACGCGCCGCCCAGCGGCCACCATCATTGTGCCCCCGCGTGCCACGGCCGTGCCGAGCGGGACGGCCGAGACCGCGCCCACGCAGCGGGACCGCCACCTGCAGGTCGTCGCCAAGCACGGCCGAGCGGCTTGGCAGGAGGCATCCGGCGACACCATCCGCGCCCGGGCCGAGGCGACCATCGGCAGGTCCAAGCAGGTGATTGGCGACGGGCTGCGCTTGCGCACGGACCCGCGTCGGGCAACCGGGGTGAACGTCACCGTCCATGCCCTGAACCGCATTCTGGACTTCGGGCGCCCGAACTCCGTCCGCGTTGCCTGAACACAGGCAGGACGGGGATCACCGCGTCCACATCCCTGATCCCTGCAACTCGGTCTCATGCGAGGCCGACCGGCGGTTTGTCGGCGAATAACTGATCGACACCGAGCGGCGCCCCGTATTGGTAAATCCGGTCCTCGCCCCAGGGCTCGCTGTGCATCTGCCCGGTGGTATCAACGACGTTGTAGGTGGATTGCAGCGGCTTGCCCTTGGCACGGTCGGCAAGCCAGTCGGCGATCATCGGGAAGAACGGGCTGCCGAGTTGGGAGGAGCGCGAGCCGCTGCGGTGGATCAGCGCCTTGAGGCCCATCACCGGCCCGCGGTGGTCCGGACTCATTGGCGCGCTGTAGTATTGCAGGCGCGACTGGTCGAACTCCGGTCCGACCGTCTCGATCACCTTGTCGAGCAGCCAGCGCTGGTCCCGGAGACGGTCCACGCGGCGTTGGGTCTTGTACGGCACAGTGGGCATCGCGGCCTCCATGGCTGTTTGAGCTTCGGCTCGATGCACACATATGGATGCAATCAACTGCTTGCAAGCGATTGGTTGCATTCTGTGCGCGGCGGGTGGATATGGAGGCGTGTCGAAGTCCCTCCGCTCCCAACCCACCCGTGACCGCATCCTTGCCGGGGCGCGGCGGCTGTTCGCCGAGCAGGGCTACGAGCGCACGACCATCCGCGCCGTGGGTGCCGCAGCCGGGGTCAACTCCTCGATGGTCGTGCGCTACTACGGCACCAAGGAAGACCTGTTCGCCACCGCAGCGGCGATCGACTTCCGCATGCCTGATCTCGCCGGCTTGCCACAGGAGCAGCGCGGCAGAGCCCTGGTCAGGCACGTCCTAGACCGCTGGGACGCAGGTGACGAACTGCCCGCGCTGCTGCGCGCCGCGGCGACCCACGAAGCGGCCCAGCGGCGCCTGGGAGAAGTGATCCAGCAACAGGCGGCGCCGGCGATCATGCGCGTGCTTCCGGAAAATGGAAGGCAAGCACGGCTGGCGATGATCATGATGCAGATCGCCGGTCTGGTGCTCAGCCGATACGTGCTGAAGCACTCTCCAGTCGCGGCCATCGACCGCGCAGAGCTGATCGACATGGTCGGCGCGGCTGTCCAGAGCCACCTGCAATGAACGTGACCCGGCGGATGTCAATCGGCGTTGAGAGTTGGCCCCCTATTGGAGTGCGCCCCTGCGGGTGGACAGGATCAAGCGGCGGTTTTGACCCCGTGCTGGGCGTGTTGATCCTCGAACTGCACTGGGCTGAGGTAACCAAGAGCCGAGTGCAGCCGCCGTGAGTTGTAGCCTTCGTCGATGGAACGGGGAAGATCGGCGGTGACGTCTTCAAACGTCTCGTAGGCCGCCAGGTAGGCCGCCTCGACCTTCAGCGTCTTCATGAAGCTTTCCGCCTTGGCGTTGTCATACGGGTTGCCCCGCCGGCTCATCGAGCCTTTCAGGCCGTGGCTGGCCAGCAGCTCGCGATACGCCTCTGACGCATATTGCGTTCTTGGCCACTCTCGATGATTGAGTTTGGGCCGTTCCTATACAGGATGGGTGA
>CAXTTB010000190.1:0-6790 GCA_964246905.1 uncultured Acetobacteraceae bacterium
CGGGCGCGCAATGAGGGGGCTGGTGGTGGGTGCCGGGCTGGTGGGCCTGGTGGCGGCGGCCGGCCTCCTGGCGCCGTGGCTGGCGCCGCATGACCCGTTCGCGCAGGACCTGGTGCAGGCGCTGCAGCCGCCGTCGGCGGCGCACCGCCTCGGCACGGACCAGTTCGGGCGCGACGTGCTGGCCCGGCTGCTGTACGGGGCGCGCATCTCCCTGGTGGAGGTCGGGCTGGGCGTGGGCATGGCGGTGGGGGCCGGGGTGCCGCTGGGGCTGCTGGCGGGCTGGCACGGCGGGTGGGTGGACGAGGCGGTGGCGTGGGGGCTGGACATCCTGTTCGCCTTTCCCGGCATCGTGCTGGCGATCCTGATCGTCAGCGTGCTGGGACCGGGGCTGTTCAACCTGCTGCTCGCCATCGCGGTGTTCTCCGTGCCGGTGTATGGCCGGCTGGCGCGCAACCTCACCTTGTCGCTGAAGGGCATGGAGTTCACGGAGGCCGCGCGGGCCGTCGGCGCCGGCACGCCGCGCATCCTGCTGCACCACGTGCTCCGCAACGCCCTGGGTCCCTTGGTCGTGCAGGCGACGCTGACCGCGGGCACGGTGGTGCTGTCGGCGGCGAGCCTGTCCTTCCTCGGCCTGGGCGTGCAGCCGCCGATGCCGGAGTGGGGCGCCATGATGAGCAGCGGGCGGGAGCTGCTGGGCGTGAACACCACCCTGTCGCTGTTCCCGGGCCTCGCCATCGCCGTCGCCGTGCTGGGGTTCAACCTGCTGGGCGACGGGCTGCGCGACCTGCTCGACCCCCGCAGCGGCGACCGCTGAACCGCTCAGGCCGCATCCCGCGGCGGCGTGCGGCGTTGTGCCGCCATGGATGACCCGTGCTGGGCCGCGACGGGGGCTTGCGCGGGCTTTGGCTCCGCGTGGCGCGGCCCTGACGGCGTTGCTTGAGGCACTGCAGCGCAAAGTGCCTCTTTTCCGGTCGCTTGCCGCTTGGGCGCGCGATTTACCGGGGATCGCTTCATTGCTGCTGCCCCCTCCGGCCCATAGAAATCGGCGATGCCGGCGGCACGTCCGGGACGTGCGCCGCCCTTGGAGCAAAGGATCGTCATGGCCTACCTCATGCCCGCAGAGTTCGTCACGAAGATGGTGGACGCAGGGGAGTCCAAGGTCTTCATGTCCACCCGCGACACGTTGGTGCGCGCCTACATGGCCGGCGCGCTGCTGGCGCTGGCGGCCGTGTTCGCCGTCACCGTCACCGTGCAGACCGGCTACCCGATCATCGGCGCCATCCTGTTCCCGGTCGGCTTCTGCATGTTGTACCTGCTGGGCTTCGACCTGCTGACCGGCGTGTTCGTGCTGGCGCCGCTCGCGCTGATCGACCGGCGTCCGGGCGTCACCGTGGGCGGCGTGCTGCGGAACTGGGGCCTGGTGTTCGCGGGCAACTTCCTGGGCGCGCTCACGGTCGCCTACATGATGGCCATCGTCTTCACCTTCGGCTTCTCCACCCCGCCCGACAAGGTGGGCACGGTGATCGCCGGCATCGGCGAGGCCCGCACGCTCGGCTACGCCAAGTACGGCGCAGCCGGCATGTTGACGCTGTTCATCCGGGGGATGCTCTGCAACTGGATGGTCTCGACCGGCGTCGTCGGCGCCATGCTCTCGACGAGCGTCAGCGGCAAGGTCATCGCCATGTGGATGCCGATCATGCTGTTCTTCGGCATGACCTTCGAGCATTCCGTCGTGAACATGTTCCTGTTCCCGTCGGGGCTGCTCCTGGGCGGCAACTTCTCCATCCGGGACTACCTGGTCTGGAACGAGATCCCGACGGTGCTGGGCAACCTGGTCGGCGGCCTCGCCTTCACCGGGCTGACGCTCTACTCCACCCACGTGAGGACGGGGCGGAAGCGGGTGGCGGCTTGACTCATTCTACGCCCTTCGGGCCGAAGAACCCGGCGATTTCCGCCGCTGCCCGATCCGGGTCCTCCTGGTGCGGGAAGTGCCCCACCCCCTCGAACATCGCCAGGTCCAGGTCGGTGAAGGTCTCGCCCAGGCGGTCCGTCCAGGCGTAGGTGAACAGCGGGTCGTGCTCGGCCCAGCGAACGCAGGCGGGAACGGCGATGGGCGGCTGCTCCGGCGCGCGGCCCTCCATGATGGCGATGCGGGCGGCGTTGGCCGCCTTGTAGTAGGCGAACCCGCCTTCAAGGTTGCCGGGCTGCAGGAAGTTATCGACCCAGTCCTCCAGCATCGCCTCGCACCACTCCGTCCGGTGCGACCAATGGCGCAGGATGTAGCCGATGTAGGCGCGGCAGCTCGCCCGGCTGGCGCCGACCAAGGCGGGGGCGAAGTCCATCTGGTGGAAGGACTGGTACCAGATCTCGCGCAGCCGGTCCGGCGTGCCCATGCGCGGGCCGACGCCGGGGTAGCTGAAATCGAAGAAGAACAGCCCGGACAGCCGCTCCGGCGCCTGCCGGGCCAAGGGCAGCATCACCGCGCCGCCCACATCGTGCCCGACCACGCCCACCCGGCTCATACCCATGGCGTCCAGCAGCGCCAGCAGGTCGTCGGCATGGTCCCCGGCGCCCCAGGGACCCGCCGGCTTGCTGCTGGCGCCGAAGCCGCGCAGGTCCGGGGCGACCAGGGTGAAGCGGTCCTGCAGGCGCCCGATCACCGGCTCCCAGGTGCGCCAGTACTCCGGCCAGCCGTGCAGCAGCAGCAAGGGCGGACCGGACCCGGCCACAACGACGTGGAACGATGCATCCCGTGCCGTGATCGTCCTGTGCTCCATCCTGTCCTCCTTGGATCTTACTACGGTCAAGGGTCCTCGCCCGCGAGGACGCGGGCGTGGCGCGACCGCATCGCGCTCAGCCGGCGCTTCATCCCGGCGATCCGCGCCTGGTGCTCGGCCCCGCGCCGCATGGCGACGCCCACCGCGAGGATGTCGATCAGCACGAGCGCGGCGAGGCGCGAGATCATCGGCGTGTAGATGTCGGTGTTCTCCAGCGTCTCGACCACGAGCAGCAGGTTGCACAGCCGGCTCATCCGCCCGGCGCGTCCGGAGATGCCGATCACGGTCGCCCCCATCTCGCGCGCGGTGCGGATCACCTCCAGGAGGCTGGCGGTCTGGCCGGTGTTGGAGATGGCGACCGCGACGTCGCCGGGCTGCATCATGGAGGCGGCGATGAACTGCTGGTGCGAGTCGGCGTGCACGAGGCAGGGGACGCCGAACAGCGGGAACTTCTGCTGCGCGTCGGCGGCGACCACCCAGGACGCGCCGAAGCCGAAGAACTCGATCCGCTTCGCCGCGGTCAGCAGCTCGATGGCCTGCGCGACGGCCTGGTGGTCGAGCTGGGTGCGCGCCCAGTCGAGGCTGGTCATGGTGTAGTCGAACACCTTGTCCGCCAGCGCCCGCGGCGTGTCCGCCACGTTGATGACGGACTGCGTCGCCGGGACGCCGAGCGCCATGCTGTGCGCCAGCTTGAGCTTGAAGTCCTGGAACCCGTCGAAGCCCAGCGCCGCGCAGAAGCGCATCACCGTCGGCTCGCTGACCGCGGCGCTGCGCGCGGTCTCCGCCACCGTCGCCGTGAGCGCCGCCTGCGGGTTGGCGAGGATGTGCTCGGCCACCCGCCGGTCCGACTTCCGCAGGCTCGGCAGGCGCACCATGATCAGCTCGATGACGTTGCGCCCAGGGACATTGCGCCCAGGGACATTTCGCTCAGGGACATTGCGCTCAGGCTGCATCCCGCGCTCCGCAAGCCCGCCATCCCCACCCTGCATCGATCACGCCCCTTCCTGGCGGCCCGGCGCCGCCGTCACGGTCGTGCGCCTTACCCCGGGCCGGATGCAAGCGCCATGCGAAGGTTCTCCACGGCGGCGACCGTGGCGCGGCGGACGCTTTCCGCAGTCAGGCCGCCGATGTGCGGGGTGGCGATGACCCGCGGATGGCGCAGCAGGTCGGAAAGCTCCGGCGGCTCGACCGCGAACACGTCCGTCGCATACACGCGCACGCGCTCCGTTCCGAGGGCCGCGAGCATCGCCCCGTCCTCCACCAGCCCGGCGCGGGCGGTGTTCACCACATGGCAGCCGGGGCGCAGCCGGGCCAGCGCCGCCGCGTCCAGCAACGGGCGTCCGTCGGGCGGCATCGGGCAGTGCAGGGACAGGACCTCCGCCCCCTCCAGCACGGCGTCCAGCCCCGCCCACGCGAAGTCGCCGTCCGGGCGGAAGCCGGGGTCCGGGTAGGGGTCGAACGCCCGCACCCTCGCGTCGAACGCCAGGGCGAACCGCGCCACGAGCCGCCCGATGGCGCCGCAGCCGACCAGCCCGAGCGTGCGCCCCTCGATCTCCAGCCCCGTCCGGCGCTGCCAGCCGCCGGCCTTGAGCACGGCGCCCTGCTCCGGCACAAGGCGCAGGGCCGCCAGCGCCCGGCCGACCGCCAGCCCCCCCCCGCCAGGGGCCAGGGCGCCGCCGGCGCGCAGGACCTTGATGCCGAGCCGCTCCGCCACGTCGAGCGGGATGTTGTCCGCGCCCGCGCCGTTGCGGCTGATGGCCCGCAGCCCGGACGCCGCCTCCAGCACGCGCGGGCTGACCGGCTCCACGCCCGCGAGCCAGCCGACGCAGCCGGGCAGCAGCGCCAGCAACGCCGCCTCGTCCGGTGTTTCGCCGGGGCGGCTGAACACCAGCTCGTGGCCGTCCAGTTCGAGGGCGTAGAGCGCCGGGTCGGGCGTGCGGGTCAGCGAGCGCGGCGTGACGAGGATGCGGCTCACGCGGTGTCGCCTGCCTGGGCGTCGCTTCTGCTCTCTCGGGCGGCGCGGGGCGGCCCGCCGGCGAGCTGCGACAGCCGGTCGAACGCCGGGCCGGAGGTGGGGATCTCGACGGCGAACACCTCGGCGACCACCCGGGTCCAGCCGTGCAGGAAGTAGTTCCAGCCGTCGAAGGCAGCAAGGCCGCGGTCCCGCGCCTGCGCCTCCGCGGCGTCGAGGAACAGCAGGTTGCCGCGGTAGTTCAGCTCCCACACGATGCCGCCGCGGGGGAAGCGCGCGTTTGGGCCGAGCGGCGACCCCGGGCGGTCCTTGCCCAGCCCGGTCGCGTTGATGGCCAGCGAGCCTTCGGGCAGCGCGTCCAGCAGGGCGTCGTTGGCGCCCACGCCCTCCGCCAGGATGTAGTCCACCGGCACATCGCTGCCGAGGCCCGCGTGGAACCGGCGCAGCCCGTCGAGGCGGGCCGGGCTGATGTCGGACACGGTGATGCGCCCGGGCCGGTCGGCCCCGCGCTCCGCCCGCATGAGGTCCCAGGTGATCGCCGTCGTGGCGCCCCCCGCGCCGAGCGCCAGTGCGTGGCCGCCCGTCCGCCGCCAATGCCCGTCCGGCACGATGGCCGCGAGCGCCAGGCGGGCGGACACCGGGTCCTTGGCATGGCCGACCAGCCGCCCGTCCTGTTTCGACAAGCAGCTCACCTCCTGCAGCGACCGCGCGTGCGGGTCCAGCGCGTCGAACAGCCCGGCGGCAGCGTGCATCAGGTCGATCTTGTGCGCCGTGACCAGCGCGCCCCGGGACATCGGGTCGTCGCGGACCGCGGCGACGACGGCGCGGTACTGCTCCGCGGGCGCCCCGAGCGGCAGGTCGATGCCGTTGATCGCGCAGTCGCCCAGGCCCAGCGCCTCCGCCCAGCGCGGGAACACCGGCATGATGGAGGAGTGCGCGGTGCTGACGCCGATGAAGTGCAGCGTGGGCTTGGGCGACGGCGCGAAGGGGAACATCAGGCCGCCTGCCTCGCGGCGCGCGCAGCCTGTACCGCGGCGGCGGCGTTGCGTCCGATGCCAGCCCAGTCGCCGCCGCGGATGCTGGCCCGGTTGGCGATCCAGGTGCCGCCCACGGCGGCGCCCGCCCGCTCCCGCAGCCCGGCCGCCCGGTTGGCCGGCGCCCCGCCGCCGGGCGGGGTGAAGCGCAGGTCGTGGAGGGGGAAGGGGGCGGCGATCGCCCGCAGGAACGGGAGGCCGCCCGCTGGCTGCGCTGGGAAGAACTTGAAGGTGCCGAGGCCGTGCTCGATGCCGGCCTGGAGGTCGGAGGGCGTCATGGCGCCGGGCACGTAGGGCAGGCCGGCCGCCGCGGCGGCGTCCAACATGCGCGGGCTGAGGCCGGGCGCCAGCGCGAAGCGGGCGCCGGCCTGCACGGCGCGGTCCAGGGTCTCCGCGCTGACCACGGTGCCGGCGCCGACCAGCATGTCGGGGTGGCGCCCGGCGATGCGGGCGATGATGTCGGCGGCGGCCTCCGTGCGGAAGGTGATCTCGACCACCCCGAGGCCGGCTTCCAGCAGCGTCTCCGCCAGAGCGTCCGCATCGGCCAAGTCGTCGATCTCCACCACGGGGATGACTCCGAAGGCGCAGGCCTGCTGCAGGATGGCGTGCTGTCCGGCCATGTCAGGTGGCTCCTTGGATATGTCCATGGGGGTTGCGTGCGCGGTAGCGGGGGTTGGGCGCCTGAGTCCAGCCGCCGTCGCCGTCATCGACGATGAGCGCGGCCATGCCGCCGGCGCGGGCGATGACGTCGTAGTCCTGCCCGGCGTCGGCCGGATAGCAGAACAGGGTGACGAACGGCTCATGGCCCACGTTGACGCTGCGGTGTATCCAGTGCGGCGCGACATAGACGAGGCTGCCCGGCGCCATCTCCTCCGCGCGCACCGTGCCGTCTTCCAGCTCCATCAGCATCACGCCGCGTCCGGACTGGCAGAAATAGATCTCGGGCCGGTCGCCTTGCCGGTGGATGTGGCCGCGGGTGAACAGGCACTCCCGCCCGCCCCGGCCCG
>CAXTTB010000191.1:0-6706 GCA_964246905.1 uncultured Acetobacteraceae bacterium
AACGCGTTCTCCCCCAGGATGCCGAGCGACACCTCGTCCGTCACCGTCTTGCCCACGAGCCGGGCGCCCGCGTCGAGCAAGGCCTGCACCGCCCAGGCATGGCGCGTGGGCACCGGGTGGACGCGCGGCCAGTCCGGGTTGCCGCCCCCGGTCGGGTGCCCCGCCACGTCGAACAGGTCCTTGGCCGCGAAGGTCAGCCCGGCCAGCGGCCCGGACGGGGCGCCCGCGACGTGCAGCCGCGGGCCGGGGAGGAAGGCGGAGGTTTCGTCCATGCCGCACGGTGCCGGCCCGGGCGCCCCGGCGCAAGGATGCCCGCCGCTGCGGCGCGGTTTCCCGGCGTCCTCACGGCGATGTTGGGCGACATCGTGCTGCACCGCGCCTACTTGATCCGTGATGACCGTGACCCTCGCCAGCCAGGCCGGCACTCCCAAGCGGGGATGGCTGGCCGCGTTCCTGAAGTTCGGCGGGCTGTCCGGCATGGGCTGGCTGCTGGACTTCGCCCTGCTGCTGTCCATGGTGGGCGTCCTCGGCGCGCCGCCCTTCCTCGCCAACGTCGTCAGCTCCAGCACCGCGGCGCTCACGGTGTTCCTGGTGTCCCGCCGCCTCATCTTCGACCGCAGTGAGGGCGGGCTGGGCACGCGGATCGCGGTGTACCTGCTCTACACGCTGTGCCTCATCACCGTGGCCGCCTGGGTGATGACCCTGATCATCCAGGTCCTGGCCGGGCTGGCGCAGGCCAACGGCTACGCCCCCTCGCCCGCCGTGCTGACCGCGTGCGCCAAAGTGCTGATCACGCCGCCGCAGCTCCTGCTGAACTTCCTGATGTCCCGCACCATGAGCGAGCGGGCCATCGCGCCGAGGACTTGACCATGCCCGAGACGCTGCCAGAGAAGACGTTGCCGGAGAAGCTCCTGGTGTTCATCCCCTGCTACAACTGCGCGCTCCAGGTCGGCCGCGTGCTGGCGCAGCTCAAAGGCCCCGTGGCAAAGCGTTTCGCGGAGGTCCTGGTGCTGGACAACGGCAGCAAGGACGGCACCGTGCAGGCCGCCATCGCGGCGGCGCCGGAGGCCGAGGTACCCCGCGTGACCGTCGCGCGCAACCGCGCCAACTACAACCTCGGCGGCTCGCACAAGGCCGCCTTCGCCTACGCCGAGCGGGAAGGCTTCACCCATGTCGTCGTGCTGCACGGCGACGACCAGGGCAGCATCGCCGACCTGGCCCCGGTGCTGGACGAAGGCCTGCACCTGCGGCACGACGCCTGCCTCGGCGCGCGGTTCGCCCGGGGATCGTCGCTGCGCGGCTACTCGCGCTTCCGCGTCTTCGGCAACCGCGTGTTCAACCTGCTGTTCACCCTGGGCGCGCGCCGCCGGGTGCTGGACCTCGGCTCGGGACTGAACGTGTTCGGGACGCGCGTGTTCACCGACCGCAACGTGCTGCGCTACGCCGACGACCTGCGCTTCAACAACTTCCTGCTGCTGGGCCTGTTCGACGCCGGGCGTTCGGTCATGTTCTTCCCGATCAGTTGGCGGGAGGACGACCAGGTGTCCAACGTCAAGATGACGTCGCAGGCGGTGAAGACGCTGGCCATCCTGCGCGACTACTGCCTGCGCCCCGCCCGCTTCCGGGAGGCGGACCACCGCGCGGTGCCGCATGAGCGTTACGAGTTCGACGTGGTCCACCCCGCCGCGCCGGCGCCCGCGGCCCTGGCGCACTGAGCGCGCCCACGACCAGAGCCGATCTGCTGCGACCGGCCCTGCACCCATCCTGCTCGCGTCCGCGTTGACACCTCTTTCCGCTGCCACGGAGACCGCGGTGTTCGACGCCAACCCGAAGCCCAGCCTGCTGATGCGGTCCGCGCATCCCTACAACGCGGAGACGCCGCCGGACCGCCTGCTCGCCTCCCCCATGACCGCGCAGGCCGACTTCTACGTCCGCAGCCACGGCGACATCCCGCGCCTCGACCCGGCGGCGCACCGGCTGCGGGTGGGCGGACGGGTCGCCACGCCGCTCGACCTGTCGATGGCGGAGCTGCGGGAGCGGTTTCCCGCGCGCAGCGTCACCGCGGTGCTGCAATGCGCCGGCAACCGCCGGGCGGATCTGCAGACGGTGCGGCCGACCACGGGCGATCCCTGGGCGGCGGGAGCCATCGGCAACGCCGAGTGGACCGGGGTGGCGCTGGCCGACGTGCTGCGCGCCGCCGGGGCGGAGACGCCAGGGAGGACGGGGACGGCGCTGCACGTCGCGTTCGAATCCCGGGACGTGATCGAGATGCCGAAGGAAGGGCGGTTCGCCTACGGCGTGTCCATCGGCATGGCCAAGGCGATGGCGCCGGACACCCTGCTGGCCCACACCATGAACGGCGAGCTGCTGGCGCCGGAGCACGGCTTCCCGCTGCGCGCCGTGGTGCCGGGCTACGCAGGCGTGCGCAGCGCGAAGTGGCTGGCCGCCATCACCGTGCAGGACCGGCCCTCCGACAACCACATGCAGCAACGCGACTACAAGCTGCTGCCGCCCGGCGTCACCGAGGAGACGGTGGATTGGCGGCAGGGCGTCACCATCGACGACATGCCGCTCACCTCGGCGATCTGCCGGCCGGCGGAGGGCGCCGTGCTGGACGCGGGCCGCGCGCAGGTGCAGGGCTATGCCGTCGCGACCGCCCGCGCCGTGGCCCGGGTGGACGTGTCCGCCGACGGCGGGCGCACCTGGGCGCAGGCCGAGCTGTCGCACGACCCGGCGGCGCCCTGGAGCTGGACGCTCTGGCGCATCGAGCTGGACCTGCCGCCGGGCCGGCATGAGTTGGCGGTGCGGGCCTGGGACTCCGCCGGGCAGACCCAGCCGGCGCTGCCGGACGACGTTTGGAACTTCAAGGGATACCTCAGCACCGCCTGGCACCGGGTCCACGTTTCCACGGTTTGAAGCACGGGTGCCCCGCTTGCGGAACGCGCGGCCAGGCGGCATCGTGGGCGGAAAACGTCAGGAGGAACCCATGTCTTCAACCGCCCAGGCCCCCGCCCTGTCGGCCGCGGAACAGCGCCGGATGCTGACCCGGGCGGCGCTGGCCGCCACCATCGGCACGACGATCGAGTGGTACGACTTCTTCCTGTACGGCACCGCCACCGGCCTGGTGTTCGGGACGCTGTTCTTCCCCAACAGCGATCCCACGGTCGCCACGCTCAATGCGTTCGGCGTCTATGCCGTGGGCTTCGTCGCCCGGCCCATCGGGGCGGCGATCTTCGGCCATTTCGGCGACCGCATCGGGCGCAAATCGACGCTGATCGCCACGCTCATGCTGATGGGCGTCGCCACCGTGCTCGTGGGCGTCGTGCCCACCTACGCCAGCATCGGCATCTGGGGCGCGGTGATCCTGACGGCGCTGCGCTTCATCCAGGGCGTCGGCGTCGGCGGCGAGTGGGGCGGGTCGGTGCTGATGTCCATGGAATGGGCCGGCAGCAAGGGCGGGCGCGGGCTGGCCGCGTCCTGGCCGCAGATGGGGGTGCCCGCCGGGCTGTTCACCGCGAACCTGGCGGTGCTGGGGTTCAGCGCCTGGTCGGGCGACGCCTTCCTGACCTGGGGCTGGCGCATCCCCTTCCTGCTCTCGATCATCCTGATCGGCGTCGGCCTGTGGATACGGCTGGGCGTCGAGGAATCGCCGACCTTCCAGCGCATGGCGTCCGAGAACCGCATCGAGAAGACGCCGGCGCTCACGGTGGTGCGGCAGTACCCCCGGGAGATCCTGCTCAGCGCGCTGGCCCGCATGGGGGAGCAGGCGCCGTTCTACATCTTCATCGCCTTCGTGTTCTCCTACGGCGTCGGCACGCTGAAGCTCTCCCGCGAGCTGTTGCTGACCGCGGTGATGACCGCCTCCGTGCTGTCGCTGGTGACGGTGCCGCTCGCCGGGCACCTGTCGGACCGCTTCGGGCGGCGGCGCATCTACATGCTGGGGGCGGCTCTCACGGGGGTTTACGGGTTTGTCTATGTGGGCCTGCTGAATACGCTGTCGCCGGTGCTGGTGTTCGTCGCCATCGTGCTGTCCCTCGTGCCGCACGACATCATGTACGGGCCGCAGGCGGCGATGATCGCCGAATGCTTCCCCGGGCGGCTCCGCTACAGCGGCGCGTCCATCGGCTACCAGTTGGCCTCCGTCATCGCCGGCGGCCCGGCGCCGCTGATCGTGACCTACCTGCTGGCCCAGTACCACACGGGCTGGGTGATCGCCGTGTTCATCCTCGCCTGCGCGGTCATCAGCCTGGTCGCCACCGCGATGCTCCCGGACAACACGGACCGGGAGATCGGCGACGATTAGGCCCGGGCGGTCAGGCCGAGATCTGCTCCAGCTCCAGGTCGCGGGTGCGCGGGCCGAACACGCCGATGCTCAGCACCACCATGAGCATGGCGAAGGCGATCAGGCCGAACACGCCCTTGGTCCCAGCCGTCTGCAGGAAGAAGCCGATGATGAAGCTCGCGAACACCGTGCTGACCCGGCTGAACGAGTAGGTGAACCCCACGGCGCGCGCCCGCACGCGCGTGGGGAACAGCTCGGTCTGGTAGCCGTGGAAGGTGTTGGACAGCACGTTGTTGCACAGCGTGATCAGCACGCCGAACACGATCAGCATCGCCATCGTGCCCTGGAAGGAGAACAGCACCCCGAACACGCCGACGCCGCAGGCCGCGGCCACCAACTGCCACTTCCGCTCGAACCTGTCGGCGAAGCCCATCGCCAGCAGCGGGCCGAACGGGCTGGCGATGGCGATGATGAAGGAGTACAGCAGGCTTCCGCGGACATCGATGCCGACCTGCTGCGCGATCAGCGTCGGCACCCAGGCCGAGAAGCCGTAGAAGCCGAACGTCTGGAAGAACTGGAACACCATCAGCATGATCGTCCGCGTGCGGTACGGCGGCTGCCAGATCTCGGCGAACCGTCCGGCCGCCTCCGTGCGTTCCACCGCGTGCGGCGCCGGGTCCGGCAACGGCGCGCCGCGCAGGTCGGCTGCGACCTTGGCCTCGATGGCGGCCGTGACCGCCTCCGCCTCCGCGACCCGGCCCTGCTGGATCAGCCAGCGCGGGCTTTCCGGCACGCCGCGGCGCAGGACCCAGACGAACAGCGCGCCGACCGACCCGATGGCCACCACCCAGCGCCAGCCGTCGAGGCCCAGCGGCGCGATGGGCACCAGCATGTAGGACAGGAACGCCACGATGGGCACGGCGGAGAACTGGACCACCTGGTTGAAGGCAAAGGCACGCCCCCGCACGTGCTTGGGCACCAGCTCGGCGATGTAGGTGTCGATCGTCACCAGCTCGACACCGATGCCGATGCCGGCGACCAGCCGCCAGAAGCAGACCGACAGCCCGCTGTCCTGGAACGCCATCACCAGGGTCGCCGCGCAATAGAACAGCAGCGAGAAGGTGAAAATGACCCGCCGCCCGTACTTGTCGGCCACGAAGCTGAACACGGAGGTGCCGATGAACAGGCCGGTGAAGGTCGCCGCCACGAACAGCGCCGGCCCGCTGAAGATGCCGACCGCCACATGGGCCAGTAGCCCCGCCTTGACCAAAGCGGGGGCCACGTAGGCGGTCAGGAACAGGTCGTAGAACTCGAACAGGCCGCCGAGCGAGAGCAGCGTGACCAGCCGCCAGACGTGCCGCGTCGCCGGCAGGCGGTCCAGCCGGGCCAGGATGGCCGACGCGGCGTCCTGATCCATCACCGAGTTCGTCATGTCGCGGCGTCCCCCTCCCGTTTTCCTTTTGCTGCCCGCATCGGGTTTGTGGGTCAAGCCGTGCGCCGCGGCGGCAGTGTCTCGGTTCGAAATCTCAACGCGATCTCGCTTCAGGAAACGGAGGTTCCAATGGCTGATGCCCGATGCAGTTGCGGCGCTCTCACGCTGACGCTTCCAGGACCGTCGAGGTTGGTTGTCGCCTGTCATTGCCTCGACTGCCAACAAACAACCGGCGCGCCGTTTGGCGTTGGCGCTTTTTACCCAGCCACCGCCGTCGTCGTTTCCGGAACTGCGAAAGAATTCACCCGCGATGCAGCAAGCGGCGGGAAAGTCCGCACCTACTTCTGCCCAAACTGCGGGTCAACGATCTTTTGGAAGGCCGACATCCTGCCGTCGCTGATCGGTGTCGCAGTCGGCGCGCTCGCCGACCCAAAATATCCGGCCCCCGTCAAATCGGTTTTCGAGCAGTCGAAACATGATTGGGTCCAAATTGATGGCACCGCCGAACACTTCCAGCGAAGCAGCGTGGCAAAAAGTCCAAGCTGAGACACCATCACTGCGGCCCATCAGAACGTGATCTGCACCTTGGCGTGCCTGTCCCGCTGCTTCGCCATTCCGAACGCCGCCGACGCCTGCGCCGCCGGCACGCAGGCAGTGAGCAGCGGCGCCACGTCGATCAGGCCGCGGTCGAGGCAGGCGACGGCGTGGGCGAACTCGCGGTCGAAGCGCATGGCGCCGCGCAGGTCGATCTCCTTCGCCATCACCAAATTGCCGGCGAACGGGAACTGCCCCGGCGGCAGCGTGCCCACCTGCACCACCGTCGCCCCTGGACGCACCGCCTGGAGGCAGGAGGCGAGGCCCGCCGGGCTGCCGGACACCTCGAACGCCGCCTCGAAGCCGCCCGCCTCCGCGGCCATGCGGGGCAGCGCGTCGGCGTCCGCCGCCACGTTCACCGCCGCATCGGCGCCGAGGTGCCGGGCCAGCGCCAGGGG
>CAXTTB010000192.1:0-6706 GCA_964246905.1 uncultured Acetobacteraceae bacterium
CGCCCCGGCCCGCGCAGTCGAGGCTCAGCGCGCCGCCCACCTCGAGCGCGATCTCGCCCCCGCGGCCCGCGCCGAACGTGTCGCTGGTGATCGCGCCGCCGCGCAGGAGGGTCAGCGCGCCGGTGTTGACCGCGATGCTGCCGCCCTGGCCCGCGCCGTTGGTGAGGCTCGCGATCCGCGCCCCGTTCTGGATCGTCACCGTGCCGGCCCTGACCGTGACCGAGCCGGCATCGCCGGAGTAAGGCTCCTGCGCCGACGCGCCGATCTGGGTGGAGCCGCCGCCGCCGCCGTCCAGCAGCAGCGCGCCCGGCGTCGTCACCACGACCGCGCCGCCCCGGCCCGTGCCGAAGCTGTCGCTGCTGATGAACCCGCCGTTCAGCACCGACACGCTGCCCGCGCTCACCTGCACCGGGCCGGTCGAGCCGGACACGCCGATGACCGCCTGGCTCCTCACGGCGTTGGTGAAGTTGCCCTGGCCCGCGCCGTCAACCGTCAGCGCGCCGCCGACCGCGAGCGCGATCCCGCCCGCGTTGCCTGAGCCGGACGTGTCGCTGTTGACCGTGCCGCCGCGCACGAGCGTCAGCGCGCCGGCGTTGAGCGTGATGGTGCCGGCGTCGCCGCCCTTGGTTGTCGCCGCCAGGCCGCCCGTGTCCGAGTTGGACATGACCTGCGCGCCGTCCGTGACCGCCACGTTCCCCGCCATGGCGACGTTGACCGACCCGGCGGTGCCCTGGCCGAACGTGTTGGCCTCGACCAGCGCGACGTTCTGGACGGTCAGCGTCCCGCCGGTCAGGCTGATCGTCCCTCCCGTGCCGGCCCGGGCCGGGGCGCCCGTCGTGTCCACCAGCCCCACGCCTTCGGTCCGGCTCTCGATCCTCGTGCCCAGCCCGTCCAGCAGCACGCTGTCGGCACTCACGCTGATCGGCCCGCCACGGCCGCGGTCCGTCGCGTTGCTCACCACCACCGCCCCGTTCCGCAGCGTCAATGCGCCCGTGCTGATCGCGACCGGCCCGCCGTCGCCCGAGGCCCTGGCGTTCGTGGCGACGGTGGAGACGGAGTCCACCGTCACCGTCCCCCCCCCCGCGGTGCCGCTGCTGACCCCGGCGCCGCGGGGGGCCGGGGGGCGGGGGGCCCCGCCCCCCCCCGCCCCCGCCCCCCCCCCGGGGGCCCCGCGGCGCCCCCGGGGGCCGCGCCCCCCCCCGGTCGCCGACGCCACGACGTTGGCCCCGTTGCTGATGGTCACGGCGCGGTCGCCGTGCAGCGACAGCGTGCCGTTGCCGCCAGGGACTTGATCGTCGGTCACGATGACGCTGTTCGACACCACAAGCTCGCCGGCGCGGATGAACACGCTGCCGCCGCTCGGGTAGATCGTCGAGTTGTCCGACACCTGCACGCGCCCGGAGCGCCCCACGGTGGGCAGAGGCCCCGTCCGCGGGTCCACCGGCACCTCGCCCGGCCCGGCGGCGCTGGCGATGTGCACCGTGCCGCCCGGCGCCACCAGCACGCCGCCGCTGATCGTCACGTCGCCGCCCACCAGCCCCAGCGTATGTCCTCCCTGCGCGCCGCCCCCCGGTGCGCCGCCCGGCTTGAGCTGCAGGTTGGACCCGTTCACCTGCACCGGCCGCGGGCTGGCCGACAGGAACCCGAACGCCTCCGGCGGCGCAGCACTCAGGGTGCTGGCGTCGGGGTTGGTGGCCGAGAACCGCGCCCCGTCCTGCATCCGCAGGTGGTCGGCGGAGCTTGCGTGGAAGCTGCCGCTCACGTCCACGCTGGCGTTCGGCCCGAACACCACGCCGGATGGGTTGACGAGATACAGGTTCGCGCCAGGGATGGTGGACTTGATGCCCCCATTGATGGAGGACGCCGCCCCGCCCGTCACCCGGCCGATCACGTTGCCGACGCCGGCCGGCCCGCTGAACGTCGCCGTCTCGCCCGCCTTCAGGCCGAACGCGCCGAAGCTGTGGAACAGGTTGCCGCCCACCTGCCGCCCCAGTCCGGCGCCGATGGCGTAGTTCGGCCCCGCAAGCGTCTGCGCCGGCGACAGGCGGCCGTCCACCGTGATCCCCTGGGCATGGACTTCGCTGCTGGGCAGCGCAGCCACCGCTGCAAGCCAGGCGAAGGGAACGAGCCGGTTGAGATTGGGCGTCAATGGCCACCCCTGGTTCTGCACTGCCGGTTCCGTACACTCACACGGCGACGCCTGTCAAAAACCCTGAGCTTTGGATCAATTTTGACGCGGCGGCGACTCGTGCAGGCGCCCGGCCGTCAGCCTGGTCGGGCGGGATGGAAGCCTGATCTCACACCGGGGCAGGCTTGTTGTGCCTGCCCCATGACTCAAGCAGGCATTCATGGACGCCTCTTGCCCGCCGCGTGTGGACATGCTCCGCAAAATGGTGCTTAGCAGCATCCCATATCGAACGCATGAATCAGACTGTCGAGACATTGGCGCGCGTCCCGCTGTTCCGCTCGCTTGACGAGGATGCGGTGCGCCGCCTCGATGCCGGATGCACCTGGCGCCGGGCGTCCGCGAAGGAGTGGGTGCTCGACTACGAATCGGGCGGCACGGACCTGTTCTTCGTGCTGCGCGGCCATGTGCGCGTCGTCATCAACGCCGCCAACCGCGAGGTGATCCTGCGCGACATCCGCGACGGCGAGTTCTTCGGCGAGCTGGCGGCCATCGACCAGAGGCCGCGCTCCGCCGGCATCGTCGCCATCACCGACACGCAGGTCGCGCGGATGCCGGCGGGCGTGTTCCGGCGCGTGGTGCACGAGTACCCCGACGTCTGCGACCAGGTGCTCCAGGCCCTCGTCGGGCAGATCCGGACGCTCAGCAACCGCGCCAACGAGCACTCCAACCTCGGCGTCCGCCAGCGCCTCTACGCCGAGCTGCTGCGGCTCGCCCGCACACCGGCGGGGGGCGGCGGCCCCCGCCGGTGGCCCCCACCCCCCCCCCCACCCGCGGCGGCCGCCCGCGCCCCTCCCCCGCGCGGCGGCGGCTCGCCCGCACCCCGGCGGGGGGCGGCGGCCCCTGCGTGTCGCCGCCGCCCACCCACGCCGAGCTGGCCGCCCGGGTCAGCAGCCACCGCGAGGCCATCACCCGCGAGCTGAACGCCATGGCGCGCGGCAAGTTGATCGAGCGCCGGCGCGGCGCCATCGTCCTGCTGGACGCCGCCCGCCTGGAGGCCATGATCGCGGAGGCCGGCGAGCCTTGAACGCTGGATGGAGACCTCGATGAAGCACCTGCCCGCACGGGCCATGAGCCGCCGCACGCTGCTGGCCCAGACGGGGCTGGGCCTGCTTGCCGGACGCGCGATGGCGGCGACCACCGACCTCGGGCTGCCCGGCGGACCCGGCCTGCGCGACGTCACGACGGCGTTCCCGGGCAAGGGCGCCATGATCCTGCAGCGCACCCGCCCGCCGCTGCTGGAAACGCCGTTCGAGGTGTTCGACCAGGGCGTGTTCACGCCCAACGACCAGTTCTTCGTCCGCTGGCACTGGTCCGACATCCCGACAACCGTGGACGCGGACACGTTCCGGCTCGCGGTGGACGGGCACGTGGACGCCCCAGCCTCGCTGTCGTTGAAGGACCTGCTGGCGATGGACCGGGTGGAGCTGGCCGCGGTGAACCAGTGCTCCGGCAACTCGCGCGGGTTCTTCCAGCCCCGCGTCGCGGGCGGGCAATGGGGCAACGGCGCGATGGGCAACGCGCGCTGGACCGGGGTGCGGCTGCGCGACGTGCTGGACCGCGCGGGCGTGAGGGCGGGGGCGCAGGCGGTGCGCTTCGCCGGGTTGGACGACCCGGTGGCGGAGGGCGCGCCGAAGTTCCTGAAGTCCCTCGGCGTGGACCATGCCCGGGACGGCGAGGTGATGCTGGCGTTCGCGATGAACGGCGAGCAGTTGCCGCTGCTGAACGGCTTCCCGCTGCGCCTGGTGGTGCCGGGGTGGTACTCGACCTACTGGGTCAAGATGCTCAACCGCATCGAGGTGCTGGACCGCCCGGACGACAACTTCTGGATGAAGACGGCCTACACCATCCCCGACACGCCCGGCGCCACCATGACGCCCGGCGAAACTGGCGTGAGGATGGTGCCGATCAACGCCATGGTGCCGCGCGCCTTCGTCACCAACCTGCGCGGCGGCGAGACCGTCCGGGCCGGCGCCGAGACCACCGTCCGTGGCCTGGCGCTCGGCGGCGATGCCGGGGTGCGGACGGTGGACGTGTCCTTCGACGGCGGCGCGAGCTGGGCCGCAGCCGCGCTGGGGCGTGACGAGGGGCCGTACAGCTTCCGGCAATGGACGGCCCGGGTGACGCCCGCGCCGGGCGACGTGTCCGTCACCGTCCGCTGCACGAACGCCCGCGGCCTGGCGCAGCCCGCGGCGCCGATCTGGAACCCCAGCGGCTTCATGCGGAACCCCATCGAGACGACCGCCCTGCGGGCCGTCTGACAGCCAAAGGAGCCTCCCATGCCCCCGATCCTCGAGGCAGTGTTTGCGTCCGCCGTCGCCGTGTGCGCCGCCGGGCTTGCCGCGTCTTCGGCCCGCGCGGAGGCGGCGCCGCTGACGCTGAAATCCGTGTCCGTCGAGCTGCCGGACAGCGACCGCGCCTTTCCGCCTGGCCCCAACGTGGACACAATGACGGCGAACTGCGCCGGCTGCCATTCGCCCGGCATGATCCTCAACCAGCCGGGCCTGTCGCGGACGGCGTGGGAGGGCGAGGTCAAGAAGATGATCGGCGTTTACAAGGCGCCGGTCGAGGCGTCCGACGTGCCGGCCATCATCGCCTACCTGGCCGCGGTCAAGGGACCGTAGCCCCTCAGCCCACCCCGACGACGCGGACCAGGGCGATGCTGATGAGCAGCAGCAGCCCGAGCGAGAGCGTCACCGCCGCCGTCACCCGGCCGCCCACCCGGCCGATCACCCGCACGTCCACGCCCAGGCCCAGCGCCGCCATCGAGACCACGGTGAGCAGGCTCGCCGCCTTCGCGGCCGGGACGACCGCGAAGTCGGGCACGGCCCCCAGGGAGCGCAGCGCCGCGAGCAGCAGGAAGCCGAGGATGAACCACGGCACCAGCCGGGCGATGTTGAACCGCCGCGGCCCCGCCGCCGGTCCGCGCAGCCGCGGCGCCAGCAGCGACAGGCCGACGACGACCGGCCCCAGCATCAGCACGCGCACGAGCTTGACCAGCGTGCCGACCTGCGTGGCGACGAGGCCCGCGGGCACGGTCGCGGCCAGCACCTGCGGCACGGCATAGACCGTCAGCCCGGCGAGGATGCCGTACTGCGTGGCCGTCAGGCCGATCAGCGGGATCAGCAGCGGCAGGCCCAGCACCATGAGCACGCCGAGGATCGCGGTGAAGGAGATGGAGGAGGCGATGTCGTCGCCGTCCGCCCCGATCACCGGCGCCACCGCCGCGATGGCGGAGTTGCCGCAGATCGAGTTGCCGCAGGCGATCAGGATGGAGATGCGCGTCGGCAGGCCGAGCGCCCGGCTGATGCCGTAGCTCGCCGCAATGGTGACAATGACCGTCCCGACGATGGCGCCCAGCAGCAGCGGCCCGGAGGCGATGATGGCGCGGAGACTGACCGACGCCCCGAGCAGCATCACCGCGACTTCCAGGAGCTGCTTGGCGCTGAAGGCGATGCCGGCCCGCCAGCGCGGGCTTGGCTCCCACGCGGTGCGGAGCGCCATGCCGAGCAGGATCGCGACCACCAGCGCCTCGATGTAGGGATGGCCGAAGGCGCGCTCCTCGACCGCCTGCGCGCCCAGGGACGCGAGCGTGACGGCGACGCATAGGGCGATGCCGGGCAGCAGGGCGGGGAGGCGGCGCGTTGCGGCGGCCCGGGCAGTCCCGGCTGTTGGAACCTTGGCGCTGTGCGGCACGGGACCCTCTCCTTATGGAAGAAGGTATGCGTCACGAGGGCGGTTAGGGCAAACGCATTCTCTTTTGAGGCGAATGGACAGGAGATATGTCTCCCAGCCTCCTACCAAGGCCGGGCATTCCCGTGCAGGGTCTGATCCGGTTAGGCGAAAATGGCGTGGAACAACTGGGACAAGGCGGCGAGGTCGAACTTCTGCGCGAAATCCGGGTCGAAGTAGGCAACGCGCGCCACCACAACGCCGGTTACGAGCGCCCAGAACAGGCCAGTTCCCGAGCGCAACAGGAGCCGCGCCCCCGGGCCTTGCCGACCAGGCTGCGTCATCGTGTCACGCAGGTTGGGCGCGACCGGCTCACCAAATGGATCGAACTGGGTGTCGTGCATCGTGACCATTGAGAATGAGGGGAGGGTACTGATGCAATCTGACGTGGAGGAAGTGAGAAATCAACGACAGCAAATTGGCTATTTTCTTTTGTTAGGTGGCAAAATATTCTCTTTTTATGCTTCGAAAGAGGTTCACGTTTCTAACGGCGTACTCACCTCGTGTCCAAGGCTCCTGGCCGCCCCGCCTGTTTCCCGCCTGTCACCCGCACCGCCGCCTGCGCCGCGTGGCCGCCCGCGTCGAGCACGGTCACGCGGTAGAAACCCGGACCCGGCGGCGTCCAGCGCGCGTCGCGCAGCGCCGGGGTGGAGGGCAGGGCGGCGCCGTCCACCAGGAACGTCAGCGGCCGTTCCCCGCCGGCGGCCCGCAGCAGGACCGGCCCGTCCCCCTCGATGATGGCGGAGGGCGGCGGGAACAGCAGGCTGAGTGCCTCGCCCGGTGCGGGGC
>CAXTTB010000193.1:0-3470 GCA_964246905.1 uncultured Acetobacteraceae bacterium
GCGCCGTCGAACAGGGTGCAGTTGATGCTGACGCGGAAGCCGCGGCGCTTGGCCTCCTTGATGGCGGCCACCGCCCGGTCGTAGGTGCCGGCCTGGCTCACCGAGCGGTCGTGAACCTCCCGGTCGCCGTCCAGGTGCACGTCCCAGGAGAAGTCCGGGTGCGGCGTGTAGTCGTCCATCTTCTTCTCGAGCAGCAGCGCGTTGGTGCAGAGATAGATGAACTTCTTGCGCGCCAGCAGGCCCTCGACGATCTCCGGCATCTCCTTGTGCAGCAGCGGCTCGCCGCCGGCGATGGACACGACGGGCGCGCCGCACTCGTCCGCCGCCGCCAGCGCGTCCGCCACCGACAGGCGCTGGTTCAGGATCGCCGCGGGATAGTCGATCTTGCCGCAGCCGGAGCACGCGAGGTTGCAGCGGAACAGCGGCTCAAGCATGAGCACGAGCGGATAGCGTTTGCGGCCCAGCATGTGCTGCTTGACCACGTAGGCGCCCACGCGCGCGACTTGCCTCATCGGAACGGACATTGATTAAACCCCCTCGGCCTCGCTCAACTCGGCCGGAAACTTGAACTTCACGTCTTCCGCGGCGCCCGCGAGGGTGGAGACATCCACCTGGCGGAACCGCCGCAACCCATCCAGCACGCCCTGCACCAGCATCTCGGGCGCGCTGGCCCCGGCCGTCAGGCCCACCGACTCGACGCCTCTGAACCAGTCGCGTTCCAACGCGGATGCGTCGTCGATCAGGTAGCTCGGCTTGCCCAGCTCCTGCCCGATCTCCCGCAGGCGGTTGGAGTTCGAGCTGTTCTTCGACCCCACGACCAGGATCAGATCGACCAGCTTCGCCAGGTCGTGCACCGCCTGCTGCCGGTTCTGCGTGGCGTAGCAGATGTCGCGCACGTCGGGACCCACGATGGACGGGAACCGGCCCTGCAGCGCGGCGATGATGCCCCTTGTGTCATCGACCGAAAGCGTCGTCTGCGTGACGTAGGCCAGGCGGTCCGGCGAGCCGACCTCCAGCGTGGCCACGTCGGCGACCGTCTGCACCAGGTGCACCTTGCCGGGGATCTGCCCGATGGTGCCCTCCACCTCCGCGTGGCCGGCATGGCCGACCAGCACGATCTCCCCCCCCCCCCCCGCGTAGCGCCCGCCCAAAGCGTGGCCCATGGCGACCAACGGGCCCGTCGCGTAGAACACCGGCAACCGGCGCTCGGCCGCCAGCTCCTCCACCCGCCTGGCCACGCCGTGCGCGCTGAACACCGTCATCGAACCCGGCGGGATTTCCTCCAGCTCATCTACGAAGACGGCGCCGCGGGTACGCAGGTCCTCCACGACATGCCTGTTATGCACGATCTCGTGCCGGACGTAGATCGGCGGCCCGAACTTGGCCAGCGCGCGCTCCACGATCTCGATGGCCCGTTCCACTCCGGCGCAGAAGCCTCTGGGTTGGGCCAGGATCACACGCATCATCCGCAATTCTCTCCGACAGCCAGGCACGGCCTCGCCGAGCATATCGCATTCACCTGGGAAAACGGGTCGCTGCAAACCAGCGATGTGTCGGTTATGGCTCATGACTGTGGCCCGGCTGCAACAAAATAGCGGGATCAGAGGGACGGCCTGGCGAGGCGGCGTCGGGTTGGCTAGTGTCGCGGCGTGTTACACGGTCGAGACAACGTGCGCGCAGGGGTGTTGCCTTGGCGGCCGGGACGTGGCTACAGCCGCCCGGCCCGTGGCGGAACTGCCGCACGGGGCCGGCAAACCGGCGGCGCCCCGGTGACAACGGCGAAACTTGTTCTATTTCAACGATTTCACGATGTAGCCGACCGCGACCCGTTCCAGAAACCACCTAGCCGCGCGGCGTGCCCCGCGGGGGGGAGCTGAGTGACCCAATGAACGCGAGCATCCCGCTCCCATCCCGTCCCGCCACCCCGATGCTCGACCGCGTCAACATCCCGTCCGACCTCCGCAACTTCTCCGCCGAGCAGCTCCGCCAGCTTGCCGACGAGCTGCGGGCAGAGACGGTGGATGCGGTCAGCACGACGGGCGGGCATCTCGGCGCGTCGCTCGGCGTGGTCGAGCTGACGGTCGCCCTCCATGCGGTGTTCGACACGCCGCGCGACCGCCTGCTGTGGGATGTCGGGCACCAGGCCTACCCGCACAAGATCCTGACCGGGCGCCGGGACCGCATCCGCACCCTGCGCCAGCCCGGCGGCCTGTCGGGCTTCACCCGGCGCAGCGAAAGCGAGTACGACCCGTTCGGCGCGGCGCACAGCAGCACCAGCATCTCCGCCGGGCTGGGCATGGCGGTCGCGCACGACCTGCACGGCCAGGCGGACCGCCACGTCGTCGCGGTGATCGGCGACGGTGCGATGAGCGCCGGCATGGCGTACGAGGCGATGAACAACGCGGGCGCCCGCAAGTCGCGCCTGCTGGTGGTGCTCAACGACAACGACATGTCCATCGCGCCGCCCGTGGGCGCCATGAGCGCCTACCTGTCGCGCCTGATGAGCAGCCGGTCGTTCCTGAACCTGCGGGACCTCGCGTCGCGCATGGCGACGCGCTTCCCGCGCGGCATCCAGCGCACGGCGCGGCGGGCGGAGGAGTACGCCCGCGGCATCCTGACCGGCGGCACCCTGTTCGAGGAGCTGGGCTTCTACTACGTCGGCCCCATCGACGGGCACAACCTGGACCACCTGCTGCCGGTGCTGCGGAACGTGCGGGAGGCGGAGGAGGCCGGGCCGATCCTGCTGCACGTCATCACCAAGAAGGGCCACGGCTACGCGCCTGCGGAGGCCAGCCCGGACAAGTACCACGCGGTCAGCAAGTTCAACGTGATCACCGGGGAGCAGGGCAAGGCGCCGCCGGGGCCGCCGCAATACACCCGGGTGTTCGCCGACGCGCTGATCGCGGAGGCGGAGGCGGACGACCAGATCGTCGCCGTCACCGCCGCCATGCCGACCGGCACCGGCCTCGACCGCTTCGCCAAACGGTTCCCGGACCGCTGCTTCGACGTGGGCATCGCCGAGCAGCACGCCGTCACCTTCGCCGCCGGCATGGCGACGGAGGGGCTGCGCCCGTTCTGCGCGATCTACAGCACCTTCCTGCAGCGCGCCTACGACCAGGTGGTGCACGACGTGGCGATCCAGGGCCTGCCGGTGCGCTTCGGCATCGACCGCGCCGGGCTGGTCGGCGCGGACGGGGCGACCCATGCCGGGAGCTTCGACCTCGCCTACCTCGGCTGCCTGCCCGGCATCGTGCTGATGGCGCCGTCGGACGAGCTTGAGCTGATGCACATGGTCGCGACCTCCGCCGGCATCGACGACCGGCCCAGCGCCGTGCGCTACCCGCGTGGCGAGGGCACCGGGCTTGAGCTGCCCGCCCGCGGCACGCCGGTCGCGGTCGGCCGCGGGCGCATCCTGCGCGAAGGCTCGTCCGTCGCCATCCTGAGCCTCGGCACCCGGCTGGCCGACAGCC
>CAXTTB010000193.1:3480-6658 GCA_964246905.1 uncultured Acetobacteraceae bacterium
GCGCGCGGCCTGTCCACCACCGTCGCCGACGCACGCTTCGCCAAGCCGTTCGACGCCGCCATGGTGGAGCAGCTCGCCCGGCACCATGCCGTGCTGGTGGTGGTCGAGGAAGGCTCGGTCGGCGGGTTCGGCGCGGCCGTGCTGCAGCACCTGGCGGCGCGCGGCCTGCTCGACGGCGGGGTGCGGGTGCGGTCCATGACCCTGCCCGACCGCTTCATCGACCACGGCACCCCGGCGGGGCAGATCATCGAGGCCGGGCTGGGCGCCAAGGACATCGTGGCCACCGTGATGAAGGCGCTCGGCAAGGACGAGGCCAAGGCGACGCTGCTGGTGCCGGCGCGATGAGCCTGTCCCGACGCGGGGTCCTGGGCGTGGCGCTCGGCGGGCTGCTGCTGCCCGCCCAGGGTCGCCTGGCGCTGGCCGCGGACGCGGACGCGGCGGCCCCGATCGCCGCCCTGAACCGCGGGCTGATCGCCGGGATGCGCGCCGGCAAGGCCACCCCGTTCCCGCAGCGTTTCGCCACGCTGGCGCCGCTGGTGGAGGGGGCGTTCGACATCCCGGGCATCCTGCAGGCTTCGGTCGGCCCCCGCTGGTCGGCCCTGCCGCCGGCGCAGCAGTCGCAACTGCTCGACGTGTTCCGCCGCTTCACCGTCGCGAGCTACGTCGCCAACTTCGACAGCTTCAACGGCGAGACGCTGGAGGTGCTGCCGGTCAGCCGCAACGTCGGCGCCGACCAGGTGGTCGCGACGCAGATCGTGCCGTCAGGCGGCGCGCCGACCCGGATCGACTACGTCATGCGCCGCACGCCCGCGGGCTGGCGCGCGGTCGATGTGCTGCTCAACGGGTCCATCAGCCGGGTCGCCGTGCAGCGGTCGGACTTCCGTTCCCTGCTCGGGTCCGGGGACGCGGGGCCGCTGATCCAAAGCCTGCAACGCAAGACCGCCGACCTGTCCGGCGGCACGCTGGCCTGATAGGACACTTCGCTTGCTCGATGTTCTGACGATGGGAGCGGTTGGGCTGACGGCTGCCGGCCTGATGCAGTCCAGCGCCGGGTGGCTCGCAGTCGAGCGGTTCAGCCGGCGCGCGGCGATGGTCCCGGACCACCGCCCGCCGGTCACGATCCTCAAGCCGCTGCACGGCGACGAGCCGCTGCTGGAAGAGGCGCTGGCCAGCTTCTGCGCCCAGGACTACCCCGAGTTCCAGATCGTGTTCGGCTTGCAGGACCCGGGCGATCCGGCGCTCCTGGTGCTGGCCCGGCTGCGCCAACGCTTCCCGGCGCTCGACATGGCGGTGGTGGTGGACCCCACCCCGCACGGCATCAACCGCAAGGTGGCGAACCTCATCAACATGGCGCCGCAGATCCGGCACGACGTGCTGGTCATCGCCGACAGCGACATCCACGCGGCGCCGGGCTACCTGACCCAACTGGTCGGCAGCCTGATGGCGCCGGGCGTCGGCCTGGTGACGACGCTGTATGCCGGGCTGCCGTCCGGAACGACGCTGACCGGGCGGCTCGGCGCGGAGCAGATCAACCATGCGTTCCTGCCGGGCGCCCTGATGGCGCGCGGGCTGGGGCGGCAGGACTGCCTGGGCGCCACCATGGCGCTGCGGCGGCAGACGCTGGACAGCGTGGGCGGCCTGCACGCGCTCGCGAACCACCTGGCGGACGACGCGGTGCTGGGCCGGCTGGTCAAGGCGCGCGGCCTGTCCATCGCGCTCGCCGGGACCGTGCCCGCGACCACGGTGGCGGAGGCGCACCTGCCGGACCTGTTCGCGCACGAACTGCGCTGGGCGCGTACGATCCAGAGCCTTGAGGCCGTGGGCTTCGTCATGTCGAGCGTGCAGTATCCGCTGTTCTGGTCTGCGCTGGCCGTGGGCCTGTCAGGCGGGGCGGGCTGGGCCTGGCTGGCATTCGGGCTGGCCTGGCTGGTGCGGGGGGCGGCCGGCTACGGGATCGCCCGCGCGCTGGGGCTCGCGCCCCGCGCCGGCCTCTGGTGCTTGCCGTTCCGCGACCTCATGTCCATCGCGGTGATGCTCGCGAGCTACCGGACCGATCAGGTCGCCTGGCGCGGGCAGATCCTCAGCGCGAAGGGGCCGCGCCTTTCGCCACGCAAGCACACCATCCGGCGCGAGTTGGACCGGGTAAGGGATAGACTGGCATGATGAAGACCTTGTTCCTGCAGCCCCCGTCGTTCGGCGGCTTCGACGGCGGCGCCGGCTCCCGCTACCAGGCGAAGCGCGAGATCAAGTCGTTCTGGTACCCGACCTGGCTGGCGCAGCCGGCGGCGCTGGTGCCCGGCGCCAAGCTGATCGACGCGCCGCCCGCGAACCTCGGCATGGAGCCGGTGCTGACTGCCGCCCGGCAGCATGAGCTGTGCGTGATCCACACCAGCACGCCCTCCTTCGCCTCCGACGTGAAGGTGGCGCAGGCGATGAAGGACGCGAACCCGGCGCTCAAGATCGGCTTCGTCGGCGCCAAGGTCGCGGTGCAGCCGGAAGAGAGCCTGCAGCAGGGCGTGCCCATCGACTTCGTGGCCCGCAACGAGTTCGACTTCACCTGCCTGGAGGTGGCGGAGGGCCGGGACTTCGCCGGCATCGACGGCATCTCCTACCGCGACGGCAACGGGCGGCTGGTCCACAACAAGGACCGGGCGATCCTGCAGGACATGGACACGCTGCCGTTCGTGTCGGACGTGTACAAGCGCGACCTGCGGATCGAGGACTACTTCATCGGCTACCTCATGCACCCCTACGTCTCGATCTACACCGGGCGGGGCTGCAAGAGCCGGTGCACGTTCTGCCTGTGGCCGCAGACGGTGGGCGGCCACACCTACCGGGTCCGCAGCCCGGGCCACGTGGCCGACGAGGTGCGCTCCATCCAGCGCAACTTCCCCCAGGTGCGGGAGATCTTCTTCGACGACGACACCTTCACCGACAACCTGCCGCGCGCCGAGGCCATCGCGCGGGAACTCGGCAAGCTCGGCGTCACCTGGTCGTGCAACGCCAAGGCCAACGTGCCGCGGGCGACCCTCAAGGTGCTGAAGGACAACGGGCTGCGCCTGCTGCTGGTCGGCTACGAGAGCGGCAACCAGCAGATCCTGCACAATATCAAGAAGGGCATGAGGATCGAGGTCGCGCGGCAGTTCACCAAGGATTGCCACGAGCTTGGCATCAAGAT
>CAXTTB010000194.1:0-6651 GCA_964246905.1 uncultured Acetobacteraceae bacterium
CCCGGGGCGCGCGGGTCCGTCCGGCGTCGTCGCCGGGCCGCATGGGGTGGCGCCGGGCGCTCGTGCTGGGCGGCGCTTCCGGGGTGACGGGCGTTGCGGCCTATCAGATGTACCTGGTGCTCGGCGTGGGTGGGCTGACGCTGCTGGAGGGCGTCATCCTCGCGTTGTTCGTGGTGCTGTTCGCCTGGATCGCCCTGGCGCTGGTCAGCGCGCTGTGCGGCTTCGCGTCGCTGCTCGCGGGCGGCGGGCGGCGGCTCGACCCGGCCGGCTCGCCGCTGCCCGCGCTCGCGGCGCGGACCGCGCTGCTGATGCCCTGCTACAACGAGCAGCCGGCCCGGGTGATGGCGGCGCTGCAGGTGATCCACGGCGACCTGGCCCGGCTCGGCGCGCTGCCCGCCTTCGACCTGTTCATCCTCAGCGACACGACCGACCCCGATACCTGGATCGCCGAGGAGGCCGCGTTCCTCGCGCTGCGCGGCCGCACCGGGGACGACAACCGCATCTTCTACCGCCGCCGGGCCGATAATGCCGAGCGCAAGGCCGGCAACATCGCCGACTGGGTGCGCCGCTTCGGGGCGGGCTACGCGCATTTCCTCATCCTCGACGCCGACAGCGTGATGACCGGCGAGACCATCATCCGCCTGGCCGGCATCCTGGAGCGCAACCCGGGGATGGGCCTGGTGCAGACCCTGCCGGTAATCGTCGGCGGCGAGACGCTGTTCGCCCGCACCCAGCAGTTCGCCGGGCGGGCTTACGGCCCGCTGATCGCCCACGGCATCGCCTGGTGGCACGGGGCGGAGGGCAACTACTGGGGCCACAACGCGATGATCCGCACCGCCGCCTTCGCGGCCCATGCGGGGCTGCCGACGCTCCGCGGGCGCAAGCCGTTCGGCGGGCACATCATGAGCCACGACTTCGTGGAGGCGGCGCTGCTGCGCCGGGGCGGCTGGGCGGTGCACATGGAGCCGGGCCTGCCCGGCAGCTACGAGGAAAGCCCGCCGTCGCTCGCCGACATCGCCGTGCGCGACCGGCGCTGGTGCCAGGGCAACCTGCAGCACATGAAGGTGATCGGGGCGCGCGGCCTGCATCCGGTCAGCCGGCTGCACCTCGCCATGGGCATCGGCTCCTACGTCACGGCGCCGCTCTGGCTGCTGTTCCTCGTGACCGGCATCCTGATCTCCTTGCAGGCGCGGTTCGTGCTGCCGGACTACTTCCCGTCCGGGCCGTCGCTGTTCCCCTTGTGGCCGGCGGTGGACCCGGTGCGGTCGAAATGGGTGTTCATCGGCACCATGGCCGTGCTGCTGGGGCCGAAGCTGCTGGCCTGCGCCGCGCTGCTGCTGCGGGAGCGCCGGGCCTTCGGCGGCGCGCTGCGGGCGTTCGCGGGCGTGCTGATCGAGACGGTGCTGGCCGGGCTGATCGCGCCGGTGGCGATGCTGACGCAGTCCGCGGCGGTGGTGTCCATCCTGGCCGGGCGGGACGGCGGCTGGCAGCCGCAGCGGCGGGACGACGGCGGCATCCCTTTCGCGCAGACCGCGCGCCAGTACCGGGCGCATACGGTGATTGGCCTCCTGCTGGGGCTGGCGTCCTACCTGGTGTCGCCGTCGCTGCTGCTGTGGATGTCGCCGGTGGTGCTGGGCCTGGCGCTGGCCATCCCCATGGCGGCCTGGACCGCCGGGCGCGGCCCCGGGCAGGCGCTGCGGCGGCTCGGGCGGCTGCGCATCCCCGAAGAGGAAGCGCCGCCCGCCGTGCTGGCGGAGGCGGAGCGGCTGCAATCGGAGGCGGCGGCGACGACGCTGCCGGCCCTCCGCCACCTCGTCTCAGATCCGCGCCTGCTCGCGGCCCATGCCGCCATGCTGCCGCCACCCCGTGCCCGCGGCACGCCGTTCAACCCGGCGCTGCTGATGGGCCTGGCCAAGCTGGAGGAAGCGGCGACGCTCGACGCCGCCGAGGCCGCCCTCACCCGGCAGGAGACCGCCGCGGTGCTTGCCGACGGGCGCGGCCTCGACCTGTTGCGCGCCCTTCCGCCGTAGCCGCCGTCAGTCCGAACCGCCCATCGCCCAGCCGGACATGTCCTCCGCGGTCACGGCCGGCGGCTCCGGTGCCGGCTCCGGCGTGGCAGGCTGATCCTTGGCCTTGGCGTCCGGGGCCAACGGCTGCGCGTCGGCCGCCTCGGGCTTGTCGGAATGCGGGCGCGCGGGCGGCGCCGGCGGAGCTTGGAATGCATTCATGGCGGGGTCCACGCACTGGATTGTGCGCCGCAACATAAAGTCGCCTCGCCGTTGACTTCAACGTGAGCCGCCCCTCACGTCTCCGTGTGCTAAGGCCCCGGCGTCCGGCCCGACGCGGACCAGTAGCTTGCCGAAGTTCCTGCCCTGCAACATGCCGATGAACGCCGCCGGCGCGCGCTCCAGCCCGTCCACCACGTCCTCGCGGTACTTGACCTGCCCGGATTCGACCCAGGCGGTGGCGTCCCGCAGGAAATCGGCCCGCTGGCTGGCGAAGTCGCTCACGATGAAGCCGCGGATGGCCAGGCGCTTGGTCAGCACGGCGCGCATCAGCCCGGCCTGCCGGTCCGGCCCGGCGGACGGCGCGGCCTGGTTATACTGCGAGATCAGGCCGCAGACCGGCACGCGGGCGAACGGGTTCAGGAGCGGGAACACCGCGTCCCACACCGCGCCGCCGACGTTCTCGAAATACACGTCGATTCCCTTCGGGCAGGCCTGCTTCAACCGATCCGGCAGGTCCGGCCCGCGGTGGTCGATGCAGTCGTCGAAGCCGATGGACCGCACGTAGCCGCACTTCTCCGCGCCGCCCGCGATGCCCACTGCCCGCGCCCCACGCAGCTTGGCGATCTGGCCCACCATCGACCCCACGGGACCGCTGGCGGCGGCGACCACCACGGTCTCCCCCGACTTCGGCTGCCCGATGTTGAGCAGGCCGCAATACGCCGTCATGCCGGGCATCCCCAGCACGCCGAGCGCCGTGGACGCCGGCGCCGCCCCCGGCTCCAGCCGCCGCAGCCCGGCGGCGTCCACGGCGGCATAGGCCTGCCAACCGTTGTAGCCCTCCACCAGGTCGCCGCGCTTGAGGCCGTCCGCGCGGGACTCCACCACCTCCCCCACGGTGCCGCCGGTCATCACGCCGCCGATGGGCACCGGCGGCACGTAGGACGGCGCGTCGCTCATCCGCCCGCGCATGTAGGGGTCGAGCGACAGCCAGACCGTCCGCACCAGCGCCTGTCCCGGCCCCGGCGTGGGGACCGGCCCCCGTTCCAAGCGGAAATCGCCGTCCTGCGGCTCCCCCGCCGGGCGGCTGGCAAGGACTATGCGCTGGTTCTCGGCGCGTTGGTTCTCGGCATCGGGCATGACGGCACCTCGGGTTCGTCGCAGGACCATAACGGGGATTAACCAAGCCGCAACCAAAACCGCGCATCATGCCAGTTATTGTCGAAACAATCTTTGGCAGGAACAATTTTGGCGACCGTATCGAGTTCCGGCACAATCGGGCGCGGCGTGCGGGGGTCCGTGTCCCTTTTGGACCAGCTCGCGCCCAACGGCAACCTGGAGTGGACCATCAGCGGATCGGGGCTGGGCGGCATCGCCGACCTCCGGCTGCTGGACACCCTGGGCGACGGGCAGCGCCTGGACACGGTGTTCCACCCGCAGGTGGTGATCCGCCGCGGGTCCACGACGCTGTTCAGCGGCGACCTGCTGGGCTGGTCGGGCGCACGCAGCACGGACACGGCGACGACCGCCATCAACTTCGACCTGGCGCCCACGCTGCGCGCCGCCGGGCTGTCCGGCGGCATGTCGGACGACAGCACGGTGTCCGTCACCTTCCACAGCGTCATCGCCTCGTACTACGCCGCGCGGCAGGCGCCGGCCCTGGGCCGGGTGCTCGGCCAGGGCGATTTGCTCCGCAACACCGCCGTGTTCAGCGGCACCGTGGCCGGCGCGCTGTCCAGCAGCGACCCGGCCGTCGCGTCGCTGGCGCTGCCGACCAGCACGCTGACCACGACGATCTACGCGGTGAACGGCGTGCTCACGGCGGGGACGGCGCACGCGGCGTATGGCGACGTCGTGACCTACCGCATCCAGCTCGGCCTGCCGCTGACGGCCGCGCACCACGTCCAGGTGATGGCCGACATCGCGGGGCTGACCGGCCCCTTCGTGTTCGACGCCGCCGGCACGCTGGGGGGGCCGCCGGCCGGCCATGCCCAGTTCGGGCCGGGCGGCACCTACACCGGCGCCCAGCCGGTAGCGAGCCTGACCACCGACGCGGCGGGCAACCCGGCCATCCTGTTCGACTTCGGCGACCTTCAGCCGTCCAGCACCCACCCTGGCACCATCGACCTGCTGGTGTCCGCCCCGCTGGCGCCCGGCGCGTCGCTCGCGGCCTCCGTGACGGAAACCGAGGCGAACTCGTTCGGGACCGCGGCCACGGTCAGCGCCACGACGGCGCCCGTCGCCCTCAACGAGCCGTCGCTGCACATCCAGACCGCGACGGTGTATGCGTCGAACGACCATGCCAACTGGACCGGCACCGGCGGCCCGTTCGGCTACAGCCCGGATTTCGGCCAGTTCGGCGGCGTCATCAGCAGCGCCGGGCTGGCGACGGAGCCGTTCGCCGACCAGCTCTACGGCGTGGCCGCCGGCGACGACGTGACCTTCGTCATCGCGGTCGAGAACCTGATGCCCGGCGCCAAGGCCTACGACGTGCTGATCCGCGCGCCGATGCCGGACGGCTTCGTGGCGCCGAACGGGGACGCCAGCATCACCGTCTCGGACGGCGCCGGGACGCCGCTGGCCTATACGGGCAACCTGTTCGACCCCAACGGCGGCCTGCTGCTGGACTCCAAGGCGCCGATCGGCGGCTTCGACGCCAACAGCGGCCAGAACATCCTGCTGATCAGCTACACGCTCCGCAGCACGGACGGGCTGGACCTCAGCGTGCCCAACCACGTCAGCACGGCGCAGATCGTCAGCTACGCGACGGAGCCGGGCTGGACCAACCGCGTGGCGCAGACCGCGGCGGCGGCGAACACGGCCACGACCGGCGTCGTCAACATCCAGCCGACCGTCACCGTCGCCCTGGTGTCCACCGGCAACCCGGACACCGCCAGCACGCTGCTGGCGCTCGGGGGCACCGCGACGTTCCGGCTGACCGCCACCCTGCCCGAAGGCCTGAGCCGCGGGCTGGACCTGTCCATCCTGCTGCCCGCCTGGCTCACCGCGGTGTCGGCGCGGGTCGTGTCGGCGGGGGCCAACGTCACGCCGCAGACCCGGGCCTATGACGGCCATGGCGGGATCGTTTTCGGCGACACGCTGAACGCGCCGGACGGGCAGGACACAGGGGCCGACCAGGTGGTGATCGAGGTCCTGGTCCGACCGGACTCGCTTCCAGGCGGCGCCGCCCCGCACACGCAGGCCATCCAGGCGGCGGTCAGCATCGGGCCGCCGGGGCAGGTGGACACGGTGACGGGGAGCGTCGCCGTGGGCGTCGCCGACCCGGCTGCGCCGACCGTCACCCAGGCCTTCGCCGGCACGGGCCGGCTTGCGAACGGGCAGGTCGCGACGCTCCGCTTCACCGTGACGCTGCCGCCCGGCTTCGGCAAGGATCTCCGCATCCTGGACAGCCTGCCGGCCGGCCTCGCCTACCTGCCGGGGTCGGCGCACGTCGTCCAGGCCGGCGGCGTCGTGTCGCACGGCGGGGCCACGCTGGCCGCGCCCTCGGAGCAGATGACGGGATCGCTGCTCACCCTCGATTTCGGCGCGGTCGATGCGTTGGCGGCGGCGAACCGCCAGGTGACGGTCGAGCTGCAGGCGCAGGTGGCCGCCTTGGTCGGCGCGACGCTCGTCAACTCGGTCACGGCCGACAACGGCTATGCGTCCGCCGCCGCCGTGCCCCTGGGTGCGGCGGTTGCGGACACGGCGCCGACGCTTGCGGGCCTGCCGGGCGTCACGGCCGCGCGGGACGACACGGCGCTGCTGCCGTTTGCCGGCATCACGGTGACGGACCCCGACACCGGGCAGCAGCAGACCCTGCAGATCACGCTCAGCAACGGGGCCAACGGCTTCCTGACCAATGCGGGCGCGGGGCGCTACGACGCCGCGTCCGGCATCTACACGGTGACGGGCACCGCGGACGCCGTCATGGCCGCCGCCGCGGCGCTGGTCTTCGTGCCCACCCGACGCCAGGCCAGCCCCGGCCAGCAGGTCCTGACGGACTTCAGCGTCCAGGTGCGCGACAGCGCCGGCGCCGGCGGCCCGGCCAGCATGACGCGGGTGGCGGCCATGGCGATCAACACCGCGCCCTCGATCCGCAACGCGGCGCCGGGCCAGGCGATCCTGCCGGGCGCGCAGGTCCGCCTGTTCGGCGGCCTGCTGCTGCAAGACCCCGACATGGGCCAGACCGAGACGCTGACCATCCGCTTCGCCCCCGCCCTCGGCACGCTGCGCGGCACGGGTCCCGGCCATTACGACCCGGCGACCGGCCAGTTCACCTCGACGGGCACGCTCGCCGCCCTGATGGCGGAGGCCGCGGGGCTGGTCTTCACCGCGGGCAGCCAGCCGGGCGACACCCTCATGACCATCACCATCGACGACGGCGCGGGCGGCGTCGCCCAGGACACCAGCACGCTCACCGTCTGGG
>CAXTTB010000195.1:0-778 GCA_964246905.1 uncultured Acetobacteraceae bacterium
CGGCGCCGGCGACCAGCGCGGTCCGCTGCGTCATGAAGCCCTTGCCGCCGAACGCCCCGCCGATATACGGGTTGACGACGTGGACCGCCGATGGCTCAACCTCCATCATCGCCGCCGCGCCATGGGCGAGTTCGACCACGAACTGGCTCGGCTCATGGATCGTCAGCTCGCCGCCGGACCAGGACGCGGTCGTCGAGTACAGCTCAATCGCGTTCTGGTGCTGCGCCGGCGTGCGGTAATCGCCCTCGACCTTCACCGGCGCTGCGGCGAAGGCGGCGGCGAAGTCTCCGGCCTTTTTCTCCTTCTCGGCCAGCGCCTCGGGATGCGTGATGGCCACGCCGGGGCTGTCCATCGTCGCCGCGGGCGCCGTGGGCGCATAGCGTGGGACGATGCGGTGCGATGCGTCGCGCGCGACCTCGTAGGTTTCGGCGACCACCATGGCGATGATCTGGCCGTCGTGGTGGATCTCGGGTCCGGTGAGCGGCATGTTGGTGTCGGAGGCGTAGCCGCCTTTCTGCGTGTAGGGCGTCGCGACCCTGTGGGGCGCGTTGTGGTGGGTGTAGATCCTGACGACGCCGTCCAGCGCCTCGGCGGGTGCGGTGTCGATTGAAAGGACATGGCCGCGTGCGATGCCGCTGGTCAGGAAGTAGGCGTGCAGCGGCGCCGCCCCGGCCGTGTCGGCGGCATAGGCCAGCCTGCCCGTGACCTTCGCCACGGAGTCCGAGCGGCGGATCGGCTCCCCCATGTTGGCGAGCGGCGCTGGAGGCACGGCGTTGCC
>CAXTTB010000195.1:788-5578 GCA_964246905.1 uncultured Acetobacteraceae bacterium
CGCGCGTCTGCGCGTCCGCGAACTCGGCCTCCGCAGCCGCGCCGGCGCTGGCCTCGGTCAGCCTTTGCCCGCGCAGCACCGCTTCGGCCCGGTGTGCCCGCCAAGGGATCGTCGCCACGCCGCCCAGCCCGATCCTCACGTCCCGTACGATGTCTCCATCCAGGTCGAGCGCCACGGCCGCGCTGGCGTTGGCGAAGGCGTAGCTCTCGCGGTCCCGGACCTTGCGGTACAAGGACCGCCGCCTGGGGCCGCCGGGGACAATGAAGGCCGTGATGAGTTCGCCGGGCGCCAGGCTGGTCTCGATATGCGGCGTCGTGCCGGGCAGGCGGTGCAGGTCCGCGAAGGCGAGCGTGCGCTTGCCGGACCGGCCCAGCACCTCCACCCGGGCGTCGAGTGCCATGAGGGCGGGCGCCCAGTCGCCGGGGTAGGGCGCGATGCAATGGCCGCTCACGCCCAGCACCGCGTGTCCCCGGTTGGCGCCGTCCAGCGCCGCGCAGCCCGAACCCGGCGCGCGCTTGTTGCACTGGTCGTAGCTCGTGTCGCGGAAATACGGGCAGCGCGTGCGCTGCAGCACGTTGCCGCCCAGGCGGGCCATGTTCCGCAACTGCTGCGACGCCGCCTGCCACAGGCTTTCGGTCAGCAGCGGGTAATCGCGGACCACCGACGTGTCGGCCTGCAATCCCGCCATCGAGACCAGTGAGCCGATCCGCAGCCCCTCGTCCGTGCGGACGGTCCGGTGCATCGCCTCATCGCG
Source organism: uncultured Acetobacteraceae bacterium (assembly GCA_964246905.1). GTDB lineage: Bacteria > Pseudomonadota > Alphaproteobacteria > Acetobacterales > Acetobacteraceae > CAHJXG01. Next base: position 1,543 of record CAXTTB010000195.1, read on the forward strand.
GATCGCGGTGATATCGACGACCGTCATCGGCTGCATGACGTCGAGCTTCATCAGGTCGATCAGCGTCGTGCCGCCGCCCTTGTACTGCACGGGATGCTGCACGGGCGCCGCGGCGTGCGGGCCCGCCGGGGCGGAGGCGAGTGCGACGGCGGACGCGGCGTCGGCCGGCGCCTCGTAGGAGAAGGGCCGCATCAGCCGCGCTCCGTCTCGGCCTTGGCCTGGTTCACGGCCGCGACGATGTTGGGATAGGCCGCGCACCGGCACAGGTTGCCGCTCATGTACTCGCGGATGTCATGGTCCGAGCCGGCATGGCCCTCCCGCACGCAGGCGATGGCCGACATGATCTGGCCCGGCGTGCAATAGCCGCATTGGAACGCATCATGGTCGATGAACGCCTGCTGCATGGGATGCAGGAGGTCGCCCTCGGCCAGGCCCTCCACCGTCGTGATCCGCAGGCCCTGGGCTGCGACGGTGAGGGTCAGGCAGGCCAAATGGCGTTCGCCGTCGATATGGATGGTGCAGGCGCCGCATTGGCCCTGGTCGCAGCCCTTCTTCGACCCGGTGAGGCCGAGCCTGTCGCGGAGGGCGTCGAGGAGCGTCATGCGGGTGTCCACGCGCATCGCGTGGTCGGCGCCGTTCACCGACAGCACGACCTCGCGCGTCAGGGGTGCTGTCCTCATGTCCATGGAGCCTCGCGCGCCGGCCGGAGCCGGTCCAACAGAGAAGGACGCGGCCAGGGCCGCGCCGGTGGAAAGAACGGTTCGGCGGTCGATGGGGTATTCGTTCATTGTCGGCGCATCCTTTTCCCTGGGGCGCCCCAGGACGCGACCACGACACCAGTTGGGGCGGGGCAGGATGCGCCGGAAGGAATGTTGTCATCCTATGACCCCCGGTCACAGGTTCCCGGACGTGGGATGTAGGTCACGAGCGACAGGTCCGGCTGCCCCTCGGGGATGAGCGCCACATAGGTCAGGTCAAGCAGGCCGCGGGTCGGATGACGCAGCCGCTTCCCGCCCTCGTCGAAACCCTGCACGTTGGCCTCCGGCCACCAGGCCCGGAACTCCTCGCTTCCTGCGGAGATCTCCTTGACCAGCCGGTCGAACGGCGTCTTGTCCGCTACCTTGGCGCGGGCGGCGCGGAACACGCGGATCGTGCCGCGCGCCAGTTGCTCCCAGTCGCGCATGAGGCCGCGGTAGGGCGGATAAAGGAACAGCAGGCGAAGCGTGTTGCGCTCGTGCGGCTCCAGCCTGCCATAGTCCACGAACAGGTCCGTCGCCGCCGGGTTCCAGGCGAGGATGTCGAGCCGGCCGTTGCGGACATAGGCGGGAACGGGATCGATCGCCTGGACGAGATCGGCCAGCCCGTCGCTCAGCTCCTCGCCCGTCGTGAAGAATGGCGGCTGGCGCGAAGAAAGCGCGAACAGGTGCAGGGATTCCGCGCGGTCAAGGCGGAGGACGCCCGACAGCCGCTCAAGCACCTGGGCCGACGCCCCGATGTCACGCCCCTGTTCGAGCCACGTGTACCAACTGACGCTGACCCCGGCGAGCAACGCCACCTCCTCCCGGCGCAGGCCGGGCGTGCGCCGCGGCCCGGACGGCAGGCCCAGCTCGTCCGGCTGCAGGCGGGCACGCCGGCTGGACAGGAAGATGCCGAGTTCCTTGCGTTCTTCCAGCGATGGCTTCCTCATCCGCAATCCCTTTGATCACCGGCGGCAGCTTCGGCGCATCGCCCGCAAGCCTCGTTCCAAGCCGCTTCGGGAACAAGCGGGACTCCGAAGCCCGCTCGGATCGGGGTGGCAGTCGAGCGTGGCAGGCAGGCCGTTGGAGGCCAGCGGCATGACCAGGCTCCGTCCTGCACGCCCCGCCAGCGTCCAGTTTTGACACGAAGCCCCGGTGTCCGCCATCACAGGCGGGCGCGACGGGAGAAGGACTGGATGGCGGTTGCAATCGTGACGGGGTCCGGTGGGCTGGTGGGTGCCGAGGCCGCGCGGACCCTGGCCGGGCGGGGGTTCGAGGTCGTCGGCATCGACAACGACATGCGGCGGCAGTTCTTCGGCGACGGCGCCAGCACGCGCTGGCAGATCGGGCTGCTGGAAGTCTCCCGCCGCTACACCCACGCCGACCTCGACATCCGCGACGAGCCGGCGATCCAGCGCCTGTTCGCCCGGCACGGCCGCGCCGTCTCGCTCGTCGTGCACTGCGCGGCGCAGCCGTCGCACGACTGGGCGGCGCAGGACCCGGCCACGGACTTCACCGTCAACGCCAACGGCACGCTCGCTTTGCTGGAGGCCACGCGCCGCCATGCGCCCGACGCGGTGTTCATCTTCGCCAGCACCAACAAGGTCTATGGCGACCGCCCCAACCACCTGCCGCTGGTGGAGCAGGCGACCCGGTTCGAGCTTGCCCCGGACCACCCTTGGGCAGCGCACGGCTTCCCCGAGCACATGCCCATCGACGATTGCCTGCACAGCCTGTTCGGCGCGTCCAAGGTCGCCGCCGACGTGCTGGTGCAGGAGTACGGGCGCTACTTCGGCATGAGGACGGCGTGCTTCCGCGGCGGGTGCATCACCGGGCCGGGCCATTCGGGGGCGCAACTGCACGGGTTCCTGGCCTACCTCGTCAAGTGCGCCGTGACCGGCACGCCCTACACCGTGTTCGGCCACAAGGGGAAGCAGGTGCGCGACAACATCCATTGCAGCGACCTGGTGGAGGCGTTCTGGTGCTTCTTCCAGCGGCCCACCGCCGGGGCGGTGTTCAACATCGGCGGCGGGCGGCACGCCAACTGCTCGATGGCGGAGGCCATCGCGATCGCCGAGGGCCTGACCGGGCGCCCGATGCGGCATGAGTACAGCGGCGAGGCGCGGGTGGGCGACCACATCTGGTGGGTCAGCGACGTGGGCCGTTTCCGCTCGGCCTACCCGGAGTGGTCCTGGCAGTACGACATCCACCGGATGATGGCCGACATCCACGCGGGCCAGGTGGACCGGCTGAAGCGCGGTCCGGCATGACGGCGGACGGCACCCATGCCGTGCTGGCCCGGCGTCCAGGTATGGCGGCCCGGCAGGCGGCGCGTGCGGGCGAGGCGTTGGCCCGCGCCTTGGTCCTGCTGCTGCCGGTGTTCCTGGTGCACCTCCGCGTCGGCGCGGAGATCGCCTTCGATGCCGTGGCGGTCCTGTTCCTGGTCCGCAGCGCGGTGGGCCGCGAATGGCTTTGGCTGCGTCGGGATTGGGTCGTCGTCGGCCTGGTTTGGTGCGCGTGGACGGCCGCCTGCACCGTCCATGCGGCGCTGACCGAACCCGCCGGGGGCTGGGGCCACGTCGTCCAGGCCGTCCTCGTGGCGCGCTTCCTCGTGTTCGCGGCGGCGCTGGAGTGGTGGGTGCTGCGGGACGGGCAGGTGCGCCGGTGGCTGCTGGCGAGCTTCGGCGCCGTGGCCGTGTACGTGGCCGGGCAGAGCCTGCTGCAGTTCGCGACCGGGCGGAACCTGTTCGGCAATCCCCGGTGGGTGGAGGGCGAGCTGACCGGCCCGTTCAACGGCCCCAAGGCGGCGCCGACCTTCATCCGGGTGCTGTTCCCGGCGATGCTGCCCGCGGTGAGCGCGGCGGGCGCCTCCTCCAAGCTCTGGCGGCGCGCGGCGGCGGGCGGCACCCTGGCGGCAGGCATGGCCGTGGTGGTGCTGATCGGTCAGCGGATGCCATTGCTGCTGGCGGGCCTCGGCTTGCTCGCGACCGGGGTGCTGATGCCGAGGGCGCGCGGCCTGGTGCTGGTGGCCGTGGTGGCGGCTGGCGCCCTGATCGGCGCGTCCGCCGTGGTGTCGCCGCCGACGTTCTACCGCCTCGTCACCAAGTTCTCCCATCAGCTCGAAGGCTTCCCGGACAGCCCGTATGGGCAGATCACCGCCCGCGCCCTGGCGATGGCCCGGCAGCATCCCTGGGCCGGGCTGGGCTTCAACGGGTTCCAGGCCAACTGCGAGGACCCGCGCTACCAGCACGGCTGGCATTGGCCGGAGGACCCCGGCGACGCCGGCGGCGGGGCCGGGA
>CAXTTB010000195.1:5588-6603 GCA_964246905.1 uncultured Acetobacteraceae bacterium
GGTTTGGGGCCGCCGGCCCCAACGGGTCCAGGGCAGCGCCCTGGCCTTCCCGTCAGCAAAGGCGAGGCCCTGATGCCCGTGCTACCCACCTTCGTCATCAACCTGGAGCGCGACACCGAGCGGCGGCGCCACATGGCCGGGCTGCTGGACCGCCTGGGGATGCCGGCCGAGTTCGTGCCCGCGGTGGACGGGCGCCGGCTCACGCCCGCCGAGCGCGACGCCGTCTATGACCGTGCCCGGGCGCTCCGCATCTACGGTGTCGAGATGATGGACACGGAGATCGCCTGCTGCCTCAGCCACCACCAGGTGTATCGGCGCATGGTCCAAGACGGGATCGACATCGCGCTGGTGCTGGAGGACGACGTGCGGGTGGAGGACGCCTTCCCGCAGGTCTTGCAGGACGTGCTCGGCTCCGGCTTCGACGATTGGCTGGTGGTGCGGCTCGACACCAAGCGCAGCCAGTTGCTCGATCCGCCCTCGGCCAAGTTCCGCGGCACGGCGGTGGCGACGCTGTCCGGCGGGCGGACGCTGTTCCGGCTGCGGACCCACGTGCTCGGCACCGGCGCCTACCTGATCCGGCGCGCGGGCGCGGAGCGGATGCTGGCCTATGCCGGGCGCCCGTTCATGCCCATCGACCAGGCCATGGACCGCTTCTGGGAGAACGGCATCTTGCCGTATGTGGTGCGCCCGTTCCCGGTGCTGCAGAACGAGGACTTCGGCTCCAGCACCGGGGTGCGCCCGCCGGACCGGCGGGGGACGCAGCCGGTGGGGGTGCGGGTGCTGCGGCGGGTGCAGCGGGGGGTGGATAGCGTGCGGAAGCGGGTGTTCAATCTGAGGCATGAAGTGTTTGGTCCCGGGGAGTCGTGATGCTGCTGTGACCCGGTTCAATAGCTGGCCGGAGTTGAGTGCGCGGACCTGGGCGAATGCGTGGTGCCGACCGTCAGACTGCCGCGATGTCCGGCTATGCCAGCCTGGAAACCCCTGTGCCGCAGGACCGTCCCTTGCGCGCCATCCG
>CAXTTB010000196.1:0-6601 GCA_964246905.1 uncultured Acetobacteraceae bacterium
GCCCAGACCCGTCCCCGTCCGCTAGGCCCGTCCTCCGGCGGGCCGCGACGCCCCCCGTGTGCCCCAGGCACGCCGGGAGCAAGCCCCTGACGGTTTCCGCCCGCGCTTCCGCGTGGGCCAGCGACGAGGCCCCCCATGCCCATGATCACCCGCCGCGCCGCGCTGCTCACGCTGGCGCCCGCCATGACCACAGCCATGCTCCCCGCCATCGCGGCTGAGCCGTCGCCTACACCCGCGCCGAAGCTGACCGGCGCCTACGCCCTGCCAGACGGGCAGGCCAAGGTCGCCGCCATGCTGACCGCGACTTCCCAACCGGGTGGCCAGCCCGGGACGCGGATGCTGGACGTGGCCATGACCCAGCTCGGCACCGGCCAGCCCGTCACGCGCTTCGAGACCGAGCTGAGCAAGCGGCTGCACCTGATCGCGGTCAGCGGCGACCTCCGCACCTTCGTGCACGAGCACGGCGACAAGCCGGACGCCAGCGGGCATTTCCGGATACTGATGACCTTCCCGCACGCCGGCCTGTGGCACGTCTATGCCGACGCGGTGCCGGCCGGGCTGGGCCAGCAGGTCATGCGCTTCGACCTGGATTTGGGCGGCGCGGCGCCGGGCACGCCCCCCGCCCCGCCCCCCCGCCGGCCCCCCCGCCGCCGGGACCGGACGGCGCTGACGGGCGCTACGGCGCGCGCTTCGACGCGCTCGACTTGAAGGCCGGGCAGGAAGCGGAACTGCGGCTGCACCTGCTGCGCGACGGCGGGCCGGCGCCGGACGTGACGCCCTATCTCGGAGTCGCGGCCCATGCCGTGTTCATCGGGGCCGCTGACCTCACCTACGTCCACGCCCACGCCGCCCCAGCCACAGCACCCATGACCGGTGGCACAGGGGCAGCCATGAAGCACGACATGCCCGGCATGGCCGGCATGGACATGCCCGGCATGGGCGGCGCAGCGTTGCGCCCGGGCACGAGGGTCTCGCCCGACCTCACCCTGCACGTCCGTGCGCCCAAGGCCGGCACCTACCTGCTGTGGCTGCAGTTCATGGCGGGTGGGCAGGTCCGCACCGTGCCGTTCGTGGTGTCGGTGGGATGAGGCGGGCGCTGCTCCTCGCAATGGCGGCGCTTCTCGACGCCCGCCCGGGCAAGGTGACGGCTGTGCCGTGGCACACGGCAGGGGCATATCGGTCCACGTCAAGCCGCCGCCGCGTCGGCGATGAAGAAGCTTGCGGTGACGCTGCCGTTCCACTCCTCCGCCCGCAGGTGCCCGGCCAGATGCAGCGGGGCGCCCCGGGCCAGCAGCCCCTGCGCCAACGCGCCCTCCCCCGCGCGGAACAGCAGCGCCTTCAAGCGCGGGCCGCCGCCCTCCCCTTGCACGAAGGCGCGGATGGTCGCGCCCTCCCGCCCGATCCGCTCGGCGCGGACCACCTGGGCGCGCGGGAGCACGAAGACCGGCTCCTCGTTGCCGTTGCCGTAGGGCGACAGCCGATCAAGCTGCTGCGCCAGATCGACCGTGGCGCCGGACACCGCCAGCGCGCCCTCCACCGGCAGGTCGGCAACGGGAGGCAGCGCCGCCGCGTGCGCCAGGCGTTCGTTCAGGAAGGCATGGAACGCCGGCAGGTCCTGTCCATGCAGCGCGAACCCCGCCGCCATCGCGTGCCCGCCGCCGGTCACGAGCAGCCCGGCCTGACGCGCCGCCATGACGGCCGCCCCCAGGTCCACGCCGGGCACCGACCGCCCGCTGCCTCGCACCAGCCCGTCCGTGAGCGCGCCGACGCAGGCCGGGCGGTTGTGCCGCTCCTTGATCCGCCCGGCGACGATGCCCACCACCCCCGGGTGCCAACCCTCGCCGTGCACCAGCATCGCGGCACACCCGGCGTCGGACTGCGCCGCCGCCTGATGCAGCGCCGCGTCCAGCATCCCGGCCTCCACCGCCTGGCGCTGGCGGTTGGTCGCGTCGAGCGTCCCGGCCAAGGCCCGCGCCTCCACAGGGTCGCCGCACAGCAGCAGGCGCAGCCCAAGGTCCGCCTGGCTGATGCGCCCGGCCGCGTTGATGCGCGGGCCGAGCGCGAAGCCGCAGGTGAACGCGGTCGGCACGTTGTGGGCGGCCGCCGCCTCCAGCAGCGCCGCGATCCCCGGGCGGGCGCGCCGGGCCATGACCCGCAGCCCCTGCGTCACCAGCGCGCGGTTCAGCCCGCGCAGCGGCATCACGTCGCACACGGTCGCCAGCGCCACCAGGTCCAGCAGCTCGCGCAGGTCCGGCTCGGCCCGCCCGGCGAAGAACCCGGCCCGGCGCAGCGCCCGCAGCGTCGCGACCGCGGCCAGGAATGCGATTGCCGCGGCGCACAGCCCATGCAGCCCCGAGGCGTCGTCCAAGCGGTTCGGGTTGACCGTCGCCAGCACGGGCGGCGGCGGCCCGTCGCTCGCGTGGTGGTCCAGCACCACCACGTCCGCCCGGCCCTGCACGGACGCCAGCGCCGCCGCCGCCGCGGTGCCGCAGTCCACGCAGACGATCAGCGTGGCCCCCCCCTGCACCAGGTTGAGCAGCGCCGGGCCGTTCGGGCCATAGCCCTCCAGCAGCCGGTCCGGCACGTGGGTCAGCACCCGGCAGCCCAGGCTCCGCAGCACGGTGGCCATGATCGCGGCGCTGCACGCGCCGTCCACGTCGTAGTCGCCGAACACGCCGACCGTCTCGGCAGCCGTGACGGCACGGGCCAGGCGCTCGGCCGCACGGTCCATGTCGGACAGCACCGAGGGGTCCGGCAGCAGGGCGCGCAAGGTCGGGTCGAGGAAATGGGCTGCCGTGTCGAGATCGATGCCCCGCGCTGCCAGCAAGCGTCCGACAACTTCCGGCAAGCCTAGCCGCTGCGCGATGCCCAGGCCCACCCGGTCCTCGCCCCGGCGCCACAGCCAGCGCCGCCCCGTGAGGCTGGCGCCGACCCCCAAGGCGGCCTCGGTCATGCAGTCCTGGTCATACTGGCGCGCTGTCTGGCACGCTACTCCGGCTGCCAGGTCTTGGTGGCGAAGTTGTGGTGCGCCTCGATGTAGCGGACCGTGCCGGACTTGCTGCGCATCACGATGGAATGGGTGAAGGCGCCGTGGCCGAACCGCCGCACCCCGCGCAGCATGGCGCCGCCGGTCACGCCCGTGGCGGCGAACATCACGTCGCCACGGGCCATCTCGCTGACCGTGTACTTGTGCCGCGGGTCGGTGACGCCCATGCCGCGGGCGCGCTCGACCTGCGCCTCGTCCTCGTACATCAGCCGTCCCTGCATCTGCCCGCCGATGCAGCGCAGCGCCGCCGCGGCCAGCACGCCCTCCGGCGCGCCGCCCGCGCCCATGTACACATCGACGCCGCCATCCGGCAGCCCCGCCGCGATCACCCCGGCCACGTCGCCATCGCCCAGCAGCATGATGCGCGCCCCGGCCTCCCGGCATTTCGCCAGCATCTCGGCATGGCGCTCGCGCTCCAACATGCAGACCACGAGGTCGCCGACTTGGCACTTCTTGGCGCGGGCCAGGTTGCGGAGGTTCTCCGCCACCGACGCATCCAGGTCCACGATCCCCTCCGGCAGCCCGGCGCCGACCGCGATCTTGTCCATGTAGATGTCGGGCGCGTGCAGGAAGTTGCCCTGCTCCGCCAGCGCCACCACGGCGAGCGCGTTGGGGCCGCCCTTCGCCGTGATGCTGGTGCCCTCCAGAGGGTCCACCGCGATGTCCATGGCCGGGCCGCCGGCGCCGACGCGCTCCCCGATGTAGAGCATCGGCGCCTCGTCCATCTCGCCCTCGCCGATCACCACCGTGCCCTCGATGGCGACGCTGTCGAAGGCGCGGCGCATCCCCTCCACGGCGGCGCCGTCCGCCTCGTTCTTCTTGCCGCGGCCCATCCAGCGGGACGCGGCGAGGGCCGCCGCCTCCGTCACCCGCACCAGGTCCAGCGCCAGGTTGCGGTCGAAGCTGATCTCGGGATGCTCGGTCATGACGGTTCCTTACGCAGGCTCGATACGGATCAGGGCGGGCGGTTCCAGCACGGTGTCGAAAGCGGCGATCTGATCGAGCGCCCGGTGCATCGCCGCCTCGTTCGACTCGTGCGTCACCAGCACCACGGGGACGGCCTCCCCCGGCGCGCGTCCGCGCTGCAACATGCTTTCCAGGCTGATCCCGGCATCGCGCAGGGCGGCTGCCACGTCGGCGATCACGCCGGGCCGGTCCACGACCATGAGCCGCAAGTAGTAGGCGCCGACATGGGCGGACATCGGCACGGCGGGCAGGTCGGCCAGCATCGCGGCGTCGGCCCCCCAGACCGGCGTGGCCCGGCCGCGCGCCAAGTCGATCAGGTCCGCCACCACGGCGCTCGCGGTCGGCCCGGCGCCGGCGCCCCGGCCTTCCAGCATCACGCGGCCGACGAAGTCGCCCTCCGCCACCACCGCGTTGAGCACGCCGTCCACGCGGGCAATCGGCGCCGCCTGCGGCACCATGCAGGGATGCACCCGGCTCTCGATCCCCGCCTCCGTCCGCCGGGCGATGCCCAGCAGCTTGATGCGGTAGCCGAGCTCGGTGGCAAACGCGATGTCGAGGGCGGAGACGGCGCGGATGCCCTCGATGTGCACGGCGGCGAAATCGACCGGGCGGTTGAAGGCCAGCGCCGCCAGGATCGCCAGCTTGTGCGCGGCGTCGATGCCGTCCACGTCGAAGCTCGGGTCGCTTTCGGCGTAGCCCAGGCGCTGCGCCTCCGCCAGCACGTCGGCGAACTCCCGCCCGCGCTCCCGCATGGCCGACAGGATGTAGTTGCAGGTGCCGTTCAGGATGCCGGCGATGCGGCTGATGCGGTTGCCGGCCAGGCCCTCGCGCAGCGCCTTGATCGCCGGGATGCCGCCGGCCACCGCCGCCTCGAACGCGAGCGCCGCACCCGTTTCCCCCGCCTGCTGCGCCAGCGCCGCGCCGTGCACCGCGAGAAGCGCCTTGTTCGCCGTCACCACGGGCTTGCCCGCCGCCAGCGCCGCCTGCACCAGCTCGCGCGCCGGCCCCTCCGCGCCGCCGATCAGCTCCACCACCACGTCGAGCGCCGGGTCGAAGGCGAGGGCGACAGGGTCGTCGTACCAGCGCAGGCCGGCGGTCGGCCCGGCGCGCTCCCGCGGGCGGTCGCGGGCGGCCCCGGCGGGGCCGGCGGCCGGCCCCCCGGCCCGCGCCGCCCCCAGCTCCGCATTGTCCCGCAGCAGGCGCAAGACGCCCGTGCCGACCGTGCCCAGCCCGGCGACGCCGACCGACAGCGGACGGGTCATACCGCCGCCGCCTCCGTGGAAGCGACCGTTGCGGCCCCTGGGCCGACGCTCTCCGTGCGGTTGCTGTCGCTGCCCAGGAAGCCGCGGATGTTGCGGACCGCCTGGCGCAGGCGCTGGGTGTTCTCGACCAGGGCGATCCGCACATGCGTGTCGCCGTGCTCGCCGAAGCCGATGCCGGGCGCCACCGCGACCTTGGCGCGGGCCAGCAGCAGCTTGCTGAACTCGACGCTGCCGAGATGCGCGTAGCGGGGCGGGATGGGCGCCCAGGCGAACATCGAGCCGTCGGGACTCGGCATGTCCCACCCGGCCTGCACCAGGCCGCGCACCAGCACGTCGCGCCGCTCGCGGTACAGCGCGCGCATCTCCGCCACGCATTCCTGCGGCCCGTTCAGCGCCGCGGTCGCCGCGACCTGGATCGGGGTGAAGGCGCCGTAGTCCAGATAGGACTTCATCCGCGCCAAGGCCGCGATCAGCCGGGCGTTGCCGGCGGCGAAGCCCATGCGCCAGCCCGGCATGGAGTAGGTCTTGGACAGGCTGGTGAACTCGACCGCGATCTCCTTGGCGCCCGGCACCTGCAGCAGGGAGGGCGGAGCCGCGTCGCCGAAGTAGATCTCGGCATAGGCGAGGTCGGACAGGATGAAGATGTCGTGCTTGCGGCACAGCGCCACGACTTCCCGGTAGAAATCGAGGTCCGCGCAGTAGGCCGTGGGGTTGCTGGGGAAGTTGACGATCAGCGCGGTGGGCTTCGGCACGCTGTGGCGCACGGCGCGGTCCAGCGCCTCCAACATGCTGCTGTCCGGCGTGGCCGGGATGCTCCGCACGCTGGCGCCGGCGATGATGAAGCCGAACTGGTGGATCGGGTAGGACGGGTTGGGCACCAGGATGGTGTCGCCGGGGCTGGTGATCGCGGCCGCGAGGTTGGCCAGGCCCTCCTTGGAGCCGAGCGTCGCCACCACCTCCGTCTCCGGGTCGAGCGTCACGCCGAATCGGCGGGCGTAGTAGCCGGCCAGCGCCCGGCGCAGCCCGGGGATGCCCTTGCTCGCGCTGTAGCGGTGGGTGCGCGGGTCCTGCACGGCCTCCACCAGCTTGGCGACGATGTGGGGGGGCGTGCCGGTGTCCGGGTTGCCCATGCCGAGGTCGATGATGTCCTCGCCATGGGCGCGGGCGGCGGCCTTGGCCTGGTTCACCTCGGCGAACACGTAGGGCGGCATCCGGCGGATGCGGTGGAATTCTTGCGTCATGCGGGACAGGTCATCGTTGTTGAATCCGGTCATTGTAGCAGATGCGCCGCGCCGCCGCGACCCAAAGCGGCGGCGTCGATGCGCAG
>CAXTTB010000197.1:0-6584 GCA_964246905.1 uncultured Acetobacteraceae bacterium
GGCATGGCCGAGCCGCCCGGCCTCGTCGCGCACCGTGCAGCGCGTCACCGTCATCTCGCCCAGGTTGAACGCCGCCCCGGTGCCGCCGGCCCGGCCGCGCACCATGGCCAGCCCGACCTCCGGCCCGCGCAGCCGCGTGTGCGGCGGCAGCGCCTCCGTCAGGTGCGCCTCGATCTCGGCCGCCTTGGCGCGGGCCAGCACCGCCATCCAGTGCTTCCGCGGCCCATCCGTCCCGGCATCGTCCATGCGTCACTTGACAGTCATCTACACGTCTAGACAACTATGGCCAACGTGCGGTAGCTGTCAACCGATGTGCCCCGGCCCTGCCCTGCCCAGCGATGACGTTTCGATGACAGCGCGGATTGAGCGCCCGGCGCCGGGCAGCGGCGTCGCCCAATGGCGGCAGATCGCGGACACGCTGCGGGCCGACATCGTCAACGGCAATCTCGGACCCGGCGCCCGACTGCCCACGGAAACCCGCCTCGCCGCCCGCTTCGGCGTCAACCGCCACACGGTCCGCCGGGCACTCGAAGACCTGTCGCGCGGGGGCGCGGTCCGGATCGAGCAGGGGCGCGGCAGCTTCGTGGCGGAGGACGTGCTGGACTACGTCGTGGGCGCCCGCACCCGCTTCTCGGAATGGGTGCGGCGTCACAACCGCGAACCCTCCGGCCGCGTGCTGGCGCTGCACGAGGCGCCGGCGTCCCAGGCCATTGCGGAGGGCTTGGGCATCCCGGACGGCGATCCGGTCGTGGTGTTCGAGCGGCTGGGCCTGGCGGACGGGCGTCCGGTAAGCCTGTCGAGCCACCATTTCCCCGCCGTCCGCCTGCCCGGCCTGGCGGACGCCCTACGGCGGGAGAGCGGCATCACCGCGGCGCTGGCCCGCGTGGGCGTGGCCGACTACCTGCGCCAGTCCACCCGCGTTTCGGCCCGGCTGCCCTCCGCGTCCGAGGCGACGGCGCTCGCCATGGCGCGCGGGCTGCCGCTCCTGGTGTGCGAGAACGTCAACGTGGACCGCGCCGGGCGCGTCGTCGAGTTCGGCATCGCCCGCTACCCGACCCCGCGCGTGCAGATCGTGTTCGAACCGGAGGAGCCGGACCCTGCATGAACGGCGCGGGCGGCGGCTGCATGTGGCGCACCGCCCGCCCGGCGCATCGAGCCGTTCCCTCGCGGGAGCGGAAGCGGTAAGGTCCGGCACCAAACCTTTGGACGGGAGCGAGCCATGAGAACCCGGCTGAAGGTCTGCTGCATCGCGTCCGCCGACGAGGCGCGGGCCGCCGTGATGGCGGGCGCCTCCGCCCTCGGCCTCGTCGCGGAGATGCCGAGCGGGCCGGGCGCCATCGCCGACGCGCTCATCGCCGAGGTCGCGGCCTCCGTCCCGCCGCCCGTGTCCCGCTTCCTGCTGACCAGCCGCACCGCGCCCCATGCCGTGGTGGCCCACGTCGCGGCCTGCCGGGTGGACACGGTGCAGCTCGTGGACCGGGTGCCGGCGGAAACCTATGCCGCGCTCCGGGCGGAACTGCCGCACGTCCGCGTCGTCCAGGTCCTGCACGTGGAAGGGCCGGACGCGGTGGCGGAGGCGCGCCAGGTCGCCCCATACGTCCATGCCATCCTGCTCGACTCCGGGCGCCCCTCGGCGGCGCTGCGGGAGCTGGGGGGAACCGGCCGGGTGCACGATTGGGGGATCAGCCGTGAGGTGGTGCAAGCCCTGCCGGGCACGCCGGTCTTCCTCGCCGGCGGGATCGGACCCGGCAACGTCCGCGAGGCGATCCGACGAGTGCGGCCATACGGCATCGACCTGTGCAGCGGCGTCCGCACGGACGGGCAGCTCGACCTCGCAAAACTCGCTGCCCTCGTGTCCGCGATGGAGGCGGAGGATGCATCGCTGTTCCGGGCGCCGCCGGACGCCCCCGGGTGAGAGCCTGCGCCGTCCGGAGCGCCAGGGTAGAGGCGGCCGGCTGCCATCATCAGGGTTGGCCCGGATAGTCCGGGTCGGGCAGGAACGGGAACGGGCCGGGATAGGCCTCGACATAGGCGGTGTGGCTGACCACCCCGGTCTCCGGCCGCCAGCGGTGGAGCTGGTAGGCTGGCGGCTCCATGACGAAGCAGCCGGGCACGTCGTCGGCCAGGTCCAGCTCCACCTGGTGGGCCACGGACGGGCAGATGCTGGCCACGGTGTCGCCGAGCAGGGTGAACACCGGGCGGTGGTGGTGCCCGCAGACGATGCGCCGCACCTGGGGATGGCGCGCGACGACGGCCGCGAACGCCTCGGGGCGGTGCAGGGCGATGCGGTCCATGTGGGCGATGCCGCACTGGAACGGCGGGTGGTGCACCCCGAGCCGCGGGGGCTGGCCCGGCGGCGGCGCCCGCGGGCGGGCCCGCCAGGCCCCCCGCCGCGCGCAAAGCGCGCCGTGCCCGGCGCCGGCCACCACCGTGTCCAGCATGACCAGGCGCAGCGGCAGGTCCTCCACGGCGTACTGCACGAACCCGTCCGCCGACAACACGCCGGGCAGCCCGGCCAGCAGGGCGTCCCGGCGGTCGTGGTTGCCGGGGATCACGTGGACCGGGATGCGGAGATGCTGGGCGAGCAGATCGCGCAGCAGGGCATACTCCTCCGCCAGCCCGCAATCCGTTAGGTCCCCGGTGATGATGACCGCATCGGGCGCCGGGCGGATGGCGCCGACGGCGCGGAGCGCACGCGCCGTCAGCATGTTGGTCTCCGCCACCCGGTAGGCGGCGACGCCGGCCGGGCGGATGTGCAGGTCCGTCAACTGGACCACCGTGCAGCCGTTCATGGCAGCGCCAACGCGGTCTGCTCGGCGTAGGGCAGCAGCAGCGCGTCCGCCGCGCGCTGCCCGGCGGCGACCGCCTCGGCCGGCTTCACGCGCCCGGACAGCATCGCCTGGACCTGGTCGCCGAGCGCCTTGCGGACGGGCACGGTCTGGTAGGTGGCGAACCAGGGACGGGCGTATTGGAGCTGGTCCAGCGCCACGCGGGCGTCCGGGTGCTCCGTGAGGTAGGCCTGCATCTCCGGCAGGGCATAGGCGGCGCGGTTGGGGGCGAAGTAGCCGGTGAAGCGGCTCCAGCGTCCCGCGACCGCCGGGCTGGTCAGCCATTGGATCAGGGTCCAGGCGGCCCCCTGGCGCTCGGGGCTGTTGCCGGCGGGGATCATCAGGCTGCCGCCGCCGATGGGCACCGCGCCGGCCAGCGCCCGCGGCACGAACGCCACCTTGTAGGGCAGCTTCATGTTCTGCCGCACGAAGCCGAGCGCCCCCGTGCTGTTCAGGATCATCGCGGCCCGCCCGCCGAAGAACGCCGCCGCCATGGCGTTGGCGTCGTTCACGCCGTCCGGCATGACGCGGTGCTTGTGGATCAGGTCGTCCAGGAACTGCACCGCGCCCAGCGTGGACGGCACGTTGTAATAGACTTCGCCGCCCCAGTCCGGGTTGAACCACTGCCCGCCGTTGCTCATCGCGAAGCCGCTGAGCAGCCACATGAGGTTGTCCTCGGCCTCGTTCATCATCAGGCCCCAGCGCACGACCTTGCCGCCGTCCCGCTTGGTCAGCCGCTTCGCCGCATCGACCCACTCCGCCCAGGTCGCCGGCGGCTTGTCCGGGTCCAGCCCGGCTTCGCGGAACGCATCGACGCTGTAGTACAGCACGGGGGTGGAGTTCTGGAACGGCACCCCATGGACGTGCCCGGCCTCCACGGCGTTGGACCGCAACGCGGGCCAGAACTGGTCCATGAACTGCTCGGGGGTACGGCCGCCCGCCCGGATCAGCGGGTCGAGCGCGATGGCCTCCCCGGTGATGGCGTAGTCGCGGATGTAGTTGGCGCTCATCAGCACCGCCGCCGGGGGACGCCCGCCGGCCATCGCCGCCCGGGTCTTGAGCGAGGTGTCGTCGTAGCTGCCGGTGTAGCTGGCCGTCACGTGCACGTCCGGGTGCACAGCGTTGAACTCCTCGACCACCCGCTGCATCTCGAGGGCCAACTGGCCCTGCACCGGGACGGGGAAGAAGAAGTCGATCTCGGCGGCGGCGTGAGCGGGGCCGGACCACAGGGCCAAGGCCGCCCAAGCCGCGAAGAAGAGATGACGCACGGCAGGCTCCTTCATTTGACGCCGGAGAACACGAAGCTCGCGACGATGCGGCGCTGGAACACCAGGAACAGCAGGAGCAGCGGCGCCGCCACCAGCGCCGTCCCGGCCGCGACCACGCCCCATTGCCCCCCGCTCTCCGACGCGCCGGCGAAGCTCGCGAGGCCCGTCGTCAGCACCTGGCGCGCGGGCGAGCTGGTCGCCATCAGGGGCCACACGTACTCGTTCCAATGCGCCGTCACGCTGACCACGGCGAACGCCGCCAGCCCCGGCCAGGCGGAGGGCAGCAGCACGTAGCCGATCACCTGCAGCACGGACGCGCCGTCCAGCGCCGCCGCCTCCTCGTACTCGCGCGGGATCTGGCGGAAGGTCTGCCGCATCAGGAACACGCCGAAGGCGGAGGCCAGGTAGGGCGCCGCGATGCCGGGCAGCGTGTCGTACAGGCCGAGCGCCACCAGGACCTGCAGGTTGGGCACGATCAGCAGCGCCGGCACCAGCAGCAGTTGCAGCAGGAACAGGGTGAACACGAGGCCGCTGCCCCGGAAGCGCAGCCGGGCGAAGGCGTAGCCCGCCAGGGTGACGGTGACGCACTGCACCGCGAGGATGCCGAGGCAGAGCGCCAAGGTGTTGGCGTACCACAGCACGAAATGCCCGCTGGCCCAGGCGTCCCGGTAGTTCCCGAAGCCGAGCGGCGGCCGTGGCAGGAGGCTCGCGATGTCGTCGGGGTAGCCGGGGCGGACGGACGCGACCAGCATCCAGGCGAAGGGCGCCGCCCAGGCCAGCGCCGCGGCGGCGGCCAGCAGCTTGCCCGGTGGAGCCAGCCTAGCTTTCATAGTGGATGCCCCGCTCCAGCGCGCGCAGGCTGAACCCGGCCAGCGCGAACAGCCCGGCGACGCTCACCGCCGTGGCGGCGCTGGCGCGTCCGACATCGAGGTTCTGCTGCGCGGTCTGGTAGATGTAGGCCAGCAGCAGGTTGGTGCTGTCCGCCGGGCCGCCGCCGGTCATCACCAGCACGTGGTCCACCTGCACCAGCACGTTGACCACGGCGATGACCGACACGAACCCGAAGGTCGGGCCGAGCAGCGGCAGGATGACGTGGCGCAGCCGCTGCCAGGCGTTGGCGCCGTCGAGCCGCGCGGCGTCCAGCAGCTCCTCCGGCACCGCGGCCAGCCCGGCGAGGAAGAACAGCATGTAGTACCCGGTGTTCTTCCAGACCGTCACCGCGACGATGCTGGGCAGCGCCAGGCCCGGGTCGCCCAGCCAGTTCACCCCGGCCAGGCCGAGCCAGCCCAGGTAATGGTCGATCAGCCCTGCGCCCGGCAGGAAGATGAAGGTGAACAGCGCCGCAGCCGCGACCAGCGGCACCATCATCGGCAGCACCAGCAGGGTCCGCACCGCAGCCGACAGCCAGCCCGCGTCCCGCACCGCCAGCGCGAACAGCAAGGCCAGCGCCAGGCTGGGGATGATGGTGCCGGCGGCGTAGAGCGCGGTGTTGGACAGCGCACGGGCGAACCGCTCATCGCCCAGCAGCGCCGCGTAGTTCGCGAGGCCAAACGCCGCCGGACGCCCGAACCGGCGGACCTCGAAGGAGCGCAGCAGCACCTGCGCCACCGGCCCGTAGGTGAACACGGCCAGCAGCAGGAGGGACGGCGCGAGCAGCAGCCAGGCCAGCGGCAGCCGAACGGGGCGGCGCAGCCGCGGCCTCGGGACCGCGCGGGGCGCGGCAAAGGGCTGCGGCTGCCGGGTCTGCACAGGCTGGATGTCAGGCCCCCTGCCGCCCGACCATCGCCAGACGCAGCCGCCGGGACACGACGTCGATGGCCGCCACCGTCACCAGCACCATCAGGATCAGGAAGGCGGCCTGCTGCCATTCCAGCACCCGGATCTGCTCGTACAGGTGCAGCCCGATCCCGCCCGCGCCGACGATGCCGATGATGGTGGCGGACCGGGTGTTGGATTCGAAGAAGTACAGCAACTGGCTGGCGAACACCGGCAGCACCTGCGGCAGGAGGCCGAAGCGGACCGCCAGCCACCGCCCGCCGCCGCTGGCCAGCACGCCCTCGACCGGCCTGCGGTCGGCGGTCTCGATGGCCTCCGACATCAGCTTCGCCAGCGCCCCGCAGTCGGAGGACGCGATGGCCAGCGCTCCGGCGAAGGGGCCAAGCCCCACGACGTTGATCCAGATCAAGGCCCAGATCAGCACGTCGATGCTGCGCACGGTGTCCAGGCTGCGCCGGGCCAGGACGTGGACCAGCCGGTTCGCCACCACGTTGCGCGCCGCCAGGAAGCCGAAAGGCAAGGCCAGCACGGCGGCCAGCAGCGTGCCCAGGAACGCGATGGACAGCGTCTGCCCCAGCGCGTCAAGGTACAGGAGGAAATGCCCGCCCGCGCTCGGCGGCAGCATCAGCCCGGCGATGGCGCCGAGCTGCCCCATCCCGCGCCAGATCCGCACGGGCGAGATGTCCAGCAGCACCAGCCCGGCGGCATAGGC
>CAXTTB010000198.1:0-6503 GCA_964246905.1 uncultured Acetobacteraceae bacterium
TTCGAACCGCCGACCCTCTCGGTGTAAACGAGACGCTCTACCGCTGAGCTAACCGCCCGCCCCGGCCGCCCCTCAATGCGGCAGCGACGCCACCGGCTGCGCCGCCGGGGGCACCACGGCCTCCGCCGGCTCTTCCCACTCGATGGCTTCCGGCTTCCGCGCCAGCGCCTGGCTGATCACCTCGTCCACATGCGCGACCGGGTGGATCTTGAGGTGCTTCTTCACGCTCTCCGGGATGTCCACCAAATCCTTCTCGTTCTCCTTCGGGATGAACACGGTGGTGATCCCGGCCCGCAGCGCCGCCAGCAGCTTCTCCTTCAAGCCGCCAATCGGCAGCACCCGGCCACGCAGGGTGATCTCCCCGGTCATCGCCACGTCGCGCCGCACCGGGATGCCGGTCATGATGCTGACGATGCTGGTGGCCATCGCGACGCCGGCCGACGGCCCGTCCTTCGGCGTGGCGCCCTCCGGCACGTGGACGTGGATGTCCCGTTTCTCGAAGATCGTCGGCTTGATGCCGAAGCTGATGCTGCGGCTCCGCACGTAGCTCAACGCCGCCGACACGCTCTCCTGCATCACGTCGCCCAGCTTGCCCGTGTGCTTCACGGCGCCCTTGCCCGGCAGCATCACGCTCTCGATGGTCAGGATCTCGCCGCCCACCTCCGTCCAGGCCAGGCCGGTCACGACGCCGACCATGTCCTCGTCCTCCGTCTCGCCGTAGCGGAAGCGCCGGACGCCTGCGTACTTCTCCAGGTTCTTCCGCGTGATGGCGATGCGCTTCACCTTCTTGGTGACGATCTCCTTGACGGCCTTGCGGGCCACGTTGGCGATCTCCCGCTCCAGGCTCCGCACCCCGGCCTCGCGCGTGTAGTACCGCACGAGGTCGCGGATCGCATCCTCGCTCAACGTCCACTCCTCGGGCTTCAACCCGTTGGCCTCCGCCTGCTTGGCGACCAGGTGCCGCTTGGCGATCTCGACCTTCTCATCCTCCGTGTAGCCGGCGATGCGGATGATCTCCATGCGGTCCAGGAGCGGCTGCGGCATCTTGAGGCTGTTGGCCGTGGTGACGAACATCACGTCCGACAGGTCGTAATCGACCTCCAGGTAATGGTCGGCGAACGTCGCGTTCTGCTCGGGGTCCAGCACCTCCAGCAGCGCGGACGACGGGTCGCCGCGCCAATCGGCGCCGAGCTTGTCGATCTCGTCCAAGAGGAACAGCGGGTTGCTGGTCTTGGCCTTCTTCATGCCCTGCACGACCTTGCCGGGCATGGAGCCGATGTAGGTCCGCCGATGGCCGCGCACCTCCGCCTCGTCGCGCACGCCGCCCAGCGACATGCGGACGAAGTTGCGCGCGGTCGCCTTGGCGATGCTCTTGCCGAGGCTGGTCTTGCCGACGCCGGGCGGCCCCACGAGGCACAGGATCGGCCCACGGATCTTCGGGCTGCGCGACTGCACCGCGAGGTACTCGAGGATGCGCTCCTTCACCTTGTCCAGCCCGTAATGGTCGGCGTCCAGGATGCGCTCGGCCTCCAGCACGTCGTTGCTGACCTTGCTGCGCTTCTTCCACGGGATCGACAGCATCCAGTCGAGGTAGTTGCGCACCACCGTCGCCTCGGCGCTCATCGGGCTCATGGTGCGGAGCTTCTTCAGCTCGCCCATCGCCTTCTCGCGGGCCTCCTTGGTGAACTTCGTCTTCTTGATGCGGTCCTCGAGTTCGGCCGTCTCGTCCTTGCCGTCCTCGCCCTCGCCCAGCTCCTTCTGGATCGCCTTGAGCTGCTCGTTCAGGTAGTACTCGCGCTGGGTCTTCTCCATCTGCCGCTTGACGCGGTTGCGGATGCGCTTCTCCACCTGGAGCACGCCGATCTCGCTCTCCATATGGGCGAACACCCGCTCCAGCCGCTCGCCGACCCGCGCCGCCTCCAGCAGCTCCTGCTTCTCGGCGATCTTGAGGTTCAGGTGCGAGGAGATGGTGTCGGCCAGCCGGCTCGGCTCCTCGATCTGGTTCAGCGAAACCAGCACCTCGGGGGCGATCTTCTTGTTCAGCTTGATGTACTGCTCGAACTGGCCGACCACGGTGCGGCCCAACGCATCCAGCTCCTTGGCCTCGCCATCCTCGTCGGGCATCGCCTCGGTGAACGCCTCGAAGTACGAGTCGGTCTCCTTGAACCCGGTGATGCGGGCGCGGCGTCCGCCCTCGACCAGCACCTTCACAGTGCCGTCCGGCAATTTCAGCAGTTGGAGGATTGTCGATACCGTGCCGACGCGGTAGATGTCGGCAGGCTCCGGATCGTCCTGCGAGGCGTTCTTCTGGGCGACCAGCAGGATCTGCTTGTCGTCCTTCATCACCGCTTCCAGGGCGCGCACGGACTTCTCGCGGCCGACGAACAGCGGCACGATCATGTGCGGGAACACCACGATGTCCCGCAATGGCAGCACCGCCATCGCCTCGGCGGACACGTCGCGCCCTGCGACGGACTCGGGCGTCGGCTTCTCGGCGGCTTGGCGGGACCGGGGGGTTGGTCGCGCCTTCTCGGGCCGGTCGGACTCAGACATGGGACCTCCTGTTGGACAGTCGGGCGCTGTTGCGCCCGTCTCGGCACGCAGAGCCGCCTCGATAGATTCTCATCGTCAGGGCAAGCGGCATCGACCGCCTGCATATTGGCAACCGGACCCCGGACGCCAACGGAACGAAAAGGGATAAAGCGTTAGGCGCCCTCGGCCCGTTCCTTGCCGTAGGTGTACAGCGGAGCGGACCGGCTCTCCGCCACCTCCCGGTTGACCGTGACCTCTTCCACCCCGTCCAGGCCGGGCAGGTCGAACATCGTGCTCAGCAGGATCGCCTCCATGATCGAGCGCAGGCCGCGGGCGCCGGTCTTGCGGGCGATGGCGCGGGTCGCGACGGACCGTAGCGCGTCGTCGGTGAAGGAAAGCTTGACGCCCTCCATCTCGAACAGCCTTGCGTACTGCTTGGACAGGGCGTTCTTCGGCTTGGTCAGGATCTCCATCAGCGCGGCCTCGTCCAGGTCCTCCAGCGTCGCCACCACCGGCAGGCGCCCGATGAACTCGGGGATCAGGCCGAACTTGAGCAGGTCCTCCGGCTCGACCTCGCGCAGGATCGCGCCGGTGCGGCGCTCGTCGGGCGCCCGGACCTCGGCGCCGTAGCCGATGCCCGACCCCTTGCCGCGGGCGCCGATGATCTTCTCCAGGCCGGAGAACGCGCCGCCGCAGATGAACAGGATGTTGGTGGTGTCGACCTGCAGGAACTCCTGCTGCGGATGCTTGCGCCCGCCCTGCGGCGGCACGGAGGCGACGGTGCCCTCCATGATCTTCAGCAGCGCCTGCTGCACGCCCTCCCCGCTCACGTCGCGGGTGATGCTCGGGTTGTCCGACTTGCGGCTGATCTTGTCGACCTCGTCGATGTAGACGATGCCGCGCTGCGCCCGCTCCACGTTGTAGTCCGCGGCCTGCAGCAGCTTGAGGATGATGTTCTCGACATCCTCGCCGACATACCCGGCCTCGGTCAGCGTGGTCGCGTCCGCCATGGTGAACGGCACGTCCAGGATGCGGGCCAGCGTCTGGGCCAGCAGCGTCTTGCCCGAGCCGGTCGGGCCGACCAGCATGATGTTGCTCTTGGCGATCTCGACGTCGTTGTTCTTGGCGCCGTGCGCCAGGCGCTTGTAGTGGTTGTGGACGGCGACGCTCAGCACCTTCTTGGCATGGCTCTGGCCGATCACGTAGTCGTCGAGGACCTTGCAGATCTCCTTGGGCGTCGGCACGCCGTCGCGCGACTTGACGAGGTGCGTCTTGTGCTCCTCCCGGATGATGTCCATGCAGAGTTCCACGCACTCGTCGCAGATGAACACCGTCGGCCCCGCGATCAGCTTGCGGACCTCATGCTGGGACTTGCCGCAGAATGAGCAGTAGAGGGTGTTCTTCGAATCGCCGGACTTGCTCATGGACACTCCTGCCCCGCCGCCCGCAGGGACAAACCTGGAAAGAATAGACCCGGCCCCGCCCGACGGGCAAGGCGGAAGCGTGCGCGGCCCCGCAGGCCTCGCCGGGCACGAACCGGATAGCGGATCGCCGATGCACGATCAACGATCACTTGACAATCGTGCTATGTGTGACGCAGCCGCCGCGTTTGCAACGGCCCATCACCGGGAGGCTCAGGGCTTCACGGGTTCGACCGGCGCCGGGCGGTTCTCGACAACTTGGTCCACCAGGCCGTAGTCGCGGGCTTCCTCCGCCGACATGTAGCTGTCGCGCTCCAGCTTGCCCTCGATGGACTCCAGCGTCTGGCCGGTGTGGCGCACGTAGATCTCGTTCAGCCGCTTGCGGAGCGTCAGGATCTCGCGGGCCTGGATCTCGATGTCCGCCGCCTGGCCCTGCGCCCCGCCGCTCGGCTGGTGCACCATGACGCGGGAGTTCGGCGTGGCGTACCGCTTGCCCTTGGCCCCGGCGCAGAGCAGCAGGCTGCCCATGCTCGCCGCCTGGCCGATGCACAGCGTGCTGACCGGGCTGCGGATGTACTGCATGGTGTCGTAGATCGCGAGGCCGGCCGACACGACGCCGCCGGGGCTGTTGATATAGACGCTGATGTCCTTGCTGGGGTTGTCGCTCTCCAGGAAGAGCAACTGCGCGCACATCACCGCGGCCACCTGGTCGAACACCGGGCCGGTCAGGAAGATGATGCGCTCCTTCAGCAGGCGCGAGTAGATGTCGAACGCGCGCTCGCCGCGGGCGGTCTGCTCGACCACCATCGGGACCAGCGAGCTGTTGTAGATCTCGACCGGATCGCGATCCCTCATGCTAATCATTCCCCTCTTGCCGCCGCCGCGGATGGCCGACGGCCCTGCCCTACATGGTCCGTTTGTCCGCCGGTTCCAGCCGGCCCCGGCCAGTTGCCGGGGTGCCGCGCTACGCCGCCGGCTCCGCTCCTTCCGGCTGCGCCTCGGCCGGAGGCATCTCCGTCGCGTCGGCCACCGCTTCCGGCTCCGCCGCCAGCTCCTCGGGCGTGACCGTCTTGTCCTCGACCTGGGCCAGATCGAGGATGAAGTCCACCACCTTGTCCTCGAAGATCGGGCCGCGCAGGGCGTCCGTCGCCTGCGGGTTCTTGCGGAAGAACTCCATCACCTGGGTTTCCTGCCCCTGGTAGCGGCTCGCCTCCGTCCGCATGGCGCGCAGCAGCTCGTCCTGGCCGACCTGCACGCCGTTGGCCCGGCCGATCTCGGACAGCAGCAGGCCCAGCCGCACCCGGCGTTCCGCGATGGCGCGGTACTCGGACTTCAGCGTGTCCTCGTCCTTGCCACGGTCCTCGTCGTCGCCCTTGCCCTGCTTGAGGTCGCTCTCGACCCGCTGCCAGATGGAGGCGAACTCGCCCTCCACCATGCTGTCCGGCACCATGAAGCTGGCGCCCTTCGCCAGGCTGTCCAGCAGGTCGCGCTTGATCCGCATCCGGCTCACCTGGTCGTACTCGCGCTGCATCTGCTGGGAGATCAGCTTCCGCAGGTCCTCCAGGTTCTCGAAGCCGAGCTTCTCCGCCAGGGCGTCGTCGATCACCAGCGGCTTCGCTTGCTGCAGGACGCTGGCCTTGAGGTCGAAAGTGGCGTGCTTGCCGGCCAGCTCCTTGTTGCCGTACTCCTCCGGGAACGTCACCTGGATCTGCCGCTCCTCGCCGGGCCGCATCCCTTCCATGCCTTCGGAAAAGCCGGGGATGAAGCCGCTGCCGCCCAGCTCCACCGGCATCGCCGTGCCGGTGCCGCCCGGGAACTCGACGCCATCCACCTTGCCGACGTAGTCCACCGTCAGCGTGTCGCCGGTGCGGGCGCCGCGGTCTTCCGTGACCGGCTCCATCTCGCGCTGGCGGGAGGCGATCTCGTTCAGCGCCTTGTCGATGGACTCGGGCGTCGGCTCGGCGCGCAGCCGGGTCAGCGCGATGGCGCCGAAGTCCGGCATCGGCACCTCCGGCAGCAGCTCGACCTCGACGTTGAACGCCAGGTCCTGCTTGTCGCCGGGCGAGGTCACATCGACCTTCGGCTGCGTGGCCGGGCGCAGCCCGCGGTCGGACAGCACCTGCTGCGTCGCGGAGTTGACGCTCTCCTCCAGCACCTCCGAGTTGATGGCGGAGCCGTAGCGTTGGCGCACGACGGTGAGCGGCACCTTGCCGGGGCGGAAGCCCGGCAGGCGCACGGTCTTGCCGACCTCGGCCAGCTTCGCCGTGCGCTTGCTCTCCATGTCGGCCATCGGCACGACCACGGAGTAGCCGCGCTTCAAGCCCTCGGAGAGCGTCTCAGTCACCTGCATCTAACCCGGTCCTTTTAACCTTAGCCACCCATGGGGTCCGCGTTTTGGTGCGGGCGGAGGGACTTGAACCCCCACGGCTTGCGCCACCAGATCCTAAGTCTGGCGTGTCTACCATTCCACCACGCCCGCATGCGGACATCAGGCGGCGCGTGTAGCGCACCCGCGGGTGGGGGACAAGGCGGCGGGAAGTCTCAGCCGAG
>CAXTTB010000199.1:0-6442 GCA_964246905.1 uncultured Acetobacteraceae bacterium
GTCAAGGGGCGGGCGGGGCGTCCCAGGGGTTGACGACCGGGACGCCCATGAGGGCGAAGTCGGCGACGTTGCGCGTGGCCACGGTCATGCCGTGGACCAGCGCGGTGGCGCCGATGAAGGCGTCGCGGTCCGGTCGCCGGTTTGGAACGTGAAGCGCCGCGCAACGCTGCGCCACGGCGGCGTCGATTGGCAGGATGTGGTTGCTGAAAGTCGGAAAGACGAACTGGTCCAACCAGCTCCTCAAGGTGGCCCCTTGAGCGACGTCGCGGCGTTCCAGGAGCAAGATGCCGAGTTCCAGTTCCATGATTGTGACACATGACAAAAACAATGCGGACGCCGGCAGTCGAACAACCCAAGCGGACATGTTCCGGTCCGCCCTGCCACTTTTGACTTTCCGTAGTTCGGAAACGACATTCGTATCCAAGACAAACATCAAGAAGAACTGGACATCAGGAAAGGTCCGGCTCACGAAAAGAAAAATCTCCCATGCGCGGCGGATCGAACTCGATCTCGTCCGCGCCCGGCATGTACAGCAGATCGACGATGCTCGGCTCGTCGCCGCTCAACCGGCGGTAATCCTCGATGGACAACAGCACATGCGCCGGCACGCCCCGGTCGGTGATGAACACCGGCCCCTCCTTGGCCGCCCGCTTCGCCCCGCTGGTGTCCTGATTGAACTCCCGGCTGGACATGGTTCTGATCGTCATGCTGGCCTCCAGGCGAAAATATATAGCAACCTTACTACGATCAACGCCCTCACGCAACCGGCCCCGCAGAACAACCCCCGTTGACGCGCGCCCTGTTGCGACCGAAAACTAACCTATACGCACAACGGCGCCCGCAACGAGGCGCCGCCGGAGGAAACCCATGCCGACCCGCCCCTGGCTTCCCATCGCGGCCTCCCTCGCCGCCCTGGCCCTTGCCGCAGCGCGCCCGGCACGGGCCGAGGAGGTCGTGCGGATCGCCTACATCGACCCGCTCAGCGGCTCGCTCGCCGCGACGGGCCAACTGGGCGAGCAGCACTTCCGCTTCGCCATCGACCGGGCGAACGCGAGCGGGGCCGCCGGGCCGGGGCGCAGGCTGGAGCTGGTGCCGCTCGACAACGAGGTCAGCCCGGAGAAGTCGCTGACCCTGCTGCGAAAGGCCATCGACGACGGCATCCGCTACGTGACCCAGGGCAACGGCTCCTCCGTCGCCTTCGCGCTGACCGACGCCATCGCCAAGAACAACCGCCGCGCGCCCAACCAATCGGTGATGTACTTGAACTACGCCGCCGTGGACCCGGGCCTCACCAACGACAAGTGCAACTGGTGGCATTTCCGCTTCGACGCCGACAGCGACATGAAGATGCGGGCGCTCACCGACTACCTCGTGAGCAAGCCGCAAACCAAGAAGGTCTATCTGTTCAACCCCGACTACTCCTTCGGCCAGTCGGTGGAGCGCGCCGCGCAGGCCATGCTGGCGAACCGCCGGCCCGACCTGCAGGTCGTCGGCACGGAGCGGGTGCCGCTCGGCAAGGTGAAGGACTTCACCCCCTACGTGCAGAAGATGCAGGCCGCCGGCGCCGACGCGGTGATCACCGGCAACTGGGGCGCCGACATGGCGCTCCTGGCCAAGGCCGCGTCGGACACCGGCTACAAAGGCGTCTTCTACACCTACTACCTCGGTTCCAGCGACGTGATCGCCGGCCTCGGCAGCGGCGGCCAGGGCGACATGCAGATCAGCGAGTACCACGCGAACCTCGGCATCCCCGAGCTGGAAACCATGGCGGCGGCGTTCGAGGCCAAGTACAACAGCCAGTTCTACTACTGGCGCGTGGTGAACGAGATCGACATGCTGGCCGCCGCGATGAAGCAGGCGGACAGCTCCGACCCGGCCAAGGTCGGCCAGGCGCTCTCGACCATGGTGCAGAAGACCCCCTTGGGCGAGGCCGCCATGCGCCCGGACAACCACCAACTGCTGCAGCCCATGTTCGTGTCGGAGCTGGAACCCGGCACCAAGTTCACCTTCCCCGACAACAAGATGGGCTTCAAGACCATCAGCCGCATCGAGGCGGAGGCGCAGCGCCAGCCCACCACCTGCAAGTTCCAGCCGCCGGCTTGAACCTTTGGAACAGCTCGGCCTCATCCTGCTGAACGGCCTGGTCTATGGGCTGCTGCTGTTCATGCTGTCCGTGGGCCTCACCCTGATCTTCGGCATGATGGGCGTGCTGAACCTGGCGCACGCCAGCTTCTACATGCTCGGCGCCTTCCTCGCCTTCACCGTCAGCATCCGGCTCGGCTTCTGGGCGGCGCTGGTGGTCGTGCCCGTGCTGGTGGGCGCGCTCGGCGCCGCCGTGGAACGCTACGGCCTGCGCGCCGTGCACAGGCACGGGCACCTGGCGGAGCTGCTGTTCACCTTCGGCCTGGCGTTCATCATCGGCGAGGTCGTGCCGCTCATCTGGGGCCGCTCCCCCGTGCCGTACCGCGTGCCGCCCTCGCTCGATTTCCCGCTGTTCGCCATCGCCGGCAGCGCCTACCCGGCCTACCGGCTGTTCATGATGGCGGTCGCCGTCGCCATGTTCCTGGCGCTCTATCTGGCGCTGGCCCGCACCCGTCTGGGCCTGGTCGTGCGGGCGGCGCTGACGCACCCGGACATGGTGGGGATGCTCGGCCATGACGTGCCCCGGGTCTTCACCCTGGTGTTCGGCGCCGGGTGCGCGCTGGCCGGGCTGGCCGGGGTGATCGCCGGCAATGCCTACACCACCGAACCCGGCATGGCCCGCTCGCTCGGCGCCATCGTGTTCGCCGTCGTGGTGATGGGCGGGCTTGGCTCCATCTGGGGCGCGCTGGTCGCCTCCCTGCTGATCGGCTTCGTGCAGACGGCGAGCATCAGCCTCGACATGCCGCTCGGCACCGCGCTGGCGCATCTCGGTATCCCCGTGCCCGGCACGCTGGGCGACCTGTGGCAGATCACGGTGGCCCGCGTGGCGCCGGTGGTGCCGTACTTGATGCTGGTCCTGGTGCTGGCGCTGCGCCCGCGCGGCCTCATGGGCACGCGGTCCGCCTGATGCTGGCCCCCGCGCAGGCGCTCGCCCGTCCGCCCTCCGTCACCGCGTTGCGCGTCCTGGCCCCCTGGGCGCTGGCGGCGCTCGCGGCGCTCGTCCTGCCCCACGTCGTGCCCGGCGGCTTCGGCCTGTCGCTCTTGTGCCGCATGGGCATCGGCATCGTGTTCGCGCTGTCGTTCAACATGCTGCTCGGCCAGGGCGGGATGCTCGACTTCGGCCATGCGGTGTTCCTGGGCTTCGGCGGCTTCCTCGCGATGACCGCGATGCGGGCGGCGGACGCCGGCTTGTGGCTGCCGCTGCCCGCCCTGCCGCTGGTGGGCGCCGTGGGCGGCCTCGCCTCCGCGCTGCTCGCCGGCTGGGTGTCCACCCGCCGCGCCGGCACCGCCTTTTCCATGATCACCCTCGGCGTGTCGGAACTCGCCGTCGCCATCGTCCTGCTGCTGCCCGGCGTGTTCGGCGGCGAGGAGGGGCTGTCCGGCGACCGCTCCTCCGGTCCCCCGCTGCTCGGCTACGACTTCGGCACGCAGATCCAGGCCTACTACCTGATCGCCGCCTGGGCCTGGGCGGCGGCGCTGTGCATGTGGCTCTACACCCGCACCCCGCTCGGGCGCCTCGCCAACGCCGTGCGCGACAACCCGGAGCGCGTCGGCTTCCTCGGCTACGACCCGGCCCGCATCCGCCTGCTGGTGTTCTCCCTGAGCGGCCTGTTCGCCGGGATCGCCGGCGGCCTCGCGGCACTCAACGACGAGATCGTGACGGCGGGCATCATGTCGCCGGAAGCGTCGGCCGGCGTGCTGCTGATGGCCTTCATCGGCGGCGTCGGCACCTTCTGGGGGCCGGTGATCGGCGCGGTGCTCATCACCTTCCTGTCGGTGGCGCTCAGCACCGTGACCGACGCCTCCGTGCTCTACAGCGGGCTGCTGTTCGTGGCGATGGTGGTGTGGGCGCCGGGCGGGATCTCCGGCATCATCCTGGCGCATGCGCCGCTGCTCCGCGCCGGGCTGGCCGGGCGGCTGCTGCCGTCCTACGCCGCCATGCTGCCGGGCCTGCTCCTGGCGCTCGCCGGCACGGTGGGCCTGGCCGAGCTAGGCTTCCGCTTGCAGGCGGTCCGCAACGGCGCGTCGCCGCGCCCGGTGTTCGGCCTGGCGATCGACCCGCAGGGCGTTTGGCCCTGGCTCGTGGCCGCCGTGCTGCTGCTAGCCGGCGCGTGGCTGCTGCGCCGGGCTGCGCCGCCGGCGCGGGCGGCGTGGCAGGAGGCCAGCGCCCTGGCCCAGGCCGCATGACGCCTGCCTTGCAGATTGCCGGGCTGCGCAAGGCGTTCGGCCCGACGAGGATCATCCAGGGCGTCGATCTCTCGGTCGCCAGGAACGAGCGCCATGCGGTGATCGGCCCGAACGGCGCGGGCAAATCGACGCTGTTCCATTTGGTGTCGGGCCGGCTGTCCGCGGACGCCGGGCAGATCCTGCTGCACGGCCAGGACATCACCGGCCTCCCTTCGCACGCCATCTTCAACCGCGGCCTGGCCCGCTCCTTCCAAGTCACCAGCCTGTTCCCGCGCCTGTCGGTGTTCGAGAACCTGCGCGCCGCCGCCATGCGGACCCACGGCTGCGGCCACGCCTTCTGGCGCCGGCTGGAGGGGTTCGCGTCGCTGCGCCGCCGGGCGGAGGAGGTGCTGGTCCTGATCGGCCTGGAGCGTCGCCGCAACGCCTTGGCCGGCGCGCTGGCCTACGCCGACCAGCGCGCGCTGGAGATCGGCATCACCATCGCCGGCGGCGCCGAGACCATCCTGCTCGACGAACCCACCGCCGGCATGAGCCGCGCCGAGACGGAGCGCGCCGTGACGCTCATCCGCCGGGTGTCCGAGGGCCGCACCCTCGTGATGATCGAGCACGACCTCGGCGTCGTGTTCGGCCTCGCCGACACGATCTCCGTGCTGGCGGAGGGCCGGGTCATCGCCTCCGGCCCGCCCGACACGGTGCGCGGCGACCCGGCCGTCCGCACCGCCTACCTGGGCGCCGCCGCGGAAGCCTTGGCATGATGCTGTCCGTGCAGGGATTGCAGGCGTGGTACGGCAAGAGCCAGGTGCTGCACGGCGTGTCCATGCAGGTGGCGCGGGGCGAGATCGTGGCGCTCCTGGGCCGCAACGGCGCCGGGCGCAGCACGATGCTCAAGGCGATCATGGGCGGCGTCGCCCGCGAAGGGCAGATCCGGTTCGACGGGCGGGAGATCGGCCGCCTGCCCCCGCACCAGGTGGCACGGCTCGGCCTCGGCTACGTGCCGGAGGACCGGGCGATCTTCCCGGACCTGACCACCGTGCAGAACCTGATCCTCGGCGAGAAGCCGGGACCCGGCGGCCCGTTCGGCCTCGCGGACGCCTACGCCCTGTTCCCCCGCCTGCGGGAGCGCGCGGACGCCCCGGCGGGCGCCTTGTCCGGCGGCGAGCAGCAGATGCTCGCCATGTGCCGGACGCTCATGGGCTGCCCCGCGCTGCTGATGGTCGATGAACCCACGGAGGGCCTGGCGCCCATGATGGTGCAGACGGTGCGCGAGCTGCTGGTCGCCGTCGCCGCCCGGGGGGTGACAATCCTGCTGGTTGAGCAGAAGCTGGATATCGCGCTGGCGATCAGCCACCGCCTGTACGTGATGGGGCACGGCGAGATCGTGTTCGAGGGCACGCCGGCGACCCTCGCCGGCAACGCGCAGGTCCGGCGCGAATGGTTGGAGGTTTGAGCATGAGCAGCAGCAACGCCGTGGTCGATGTGCGGCAGGTGGACGGCGTGGCCGTGGTGACGATGGACAGCCCGCCGGTGAACGCGCTGGGCTTCGCGCTCCGCACCGGCCTGATGCAGGCCATGGAGCAGGTGCGTGGCGACCCGTCGGTGAAGGCGGTCGTGCTGTGCGGCACCGCCCGCGCGTTCAGCGGCGGCGCGGACATCACCGAGTTCGGCAAGCCGCCGCAGGACCCCAACCTCCGCCAGGTGATCGCGGCCATCGAGGACATGCCGATGCCCGTGATCGCCGCGATCCAGGGCGTGGCGCTCGGCGGCGGGCTGGAGCTGGCGCTCGGCTGCCACGCGCAGGTGACCTGGGGCACGGCGCGGCTCGGCCTGCCGGAGGTCAAGCTCGGCCTCTTGCCCGGCGCCGGCGGCACCCAGCGCCTGCCGCGCGTCGTCGGCCTGGAGAAGGCGCTGTCGATGATCGTGACCGGCAACCCCATCGGCGCCAAGGAGGCGGCGGAGTGCGGCCTGGTGGACGCCGTGCTGGACGGCGCCTACCCTGACGCGGCGGTGGCCTGGGCGCAGACGGTGACGGAGCGCCGCCGGGTGCGGGACCGCGACGACGCGCTGGCGCCGGCCCGGTCGGACCCCGGCCTGATCGACCGCATCGCCGCCCCCC
>CAXTTB010000200.1:0-6425 GCA_964246905.1 uncultured Acetobacteraceae bacterium
GCTCGGCGCCGGGCACGAGGGCCGGGCGGTGGTCCCGCCAGTTGGTCGCCCGCTCATAGGCATGGCCGATGCGCAGCACGGTGGCGTCGTCGAACGGGCGTCCGGCGACCTGCAGGGCCAAGGGCAGCCCGGCGTCGCTGAACCCCATGCACTGCGACAGCGCCGGGCCGCCCGACACGTTCCAGGGCGTGGTGAACGACGCCTTCTGCAGGAACTGCACCGTGCGCCACGCCCCGAACGCCGACGCCGGCCCGGGCGCCGTGGGGGTGACGAGCGCGTCATATTGCTGCCAGACCGGGCGCAGCTCCGCGAGCATGGCCCGGCGCTCGCGCTGCGCCTCCATATAGTCCGCGCCGCTGATCAGCACCGCGCCGAGCACGCGGCCCAGGAAGTCCTCGCCGAAGTCGCCGGGCCGGGTGCGGAGTGCCGTGGCGTGGACGCTGAACAGCTCGCTCTCGGCGATGGTGATCTTCACGTCGCTGTACTGCTTGGCCGGGCGCAGCCGCACGTCCTCGATGGTGGCGCCGAGCGCGCGCAGCACGTCCAGCGCCGCCTCGAACGCCGCCACGACCTCCGGCGCGGTGTCGATGTCCGTCTCGTGGAAATGCCGCACGGTGCCGATCCGCACCCCGCGCAGGTCGGTTCCGCGCAGGTCGGGGCCGAGCGCGCCGAGGTAGTCGGGCACAGGCCGGTCGGCGCTTGCCGGGTCGTCCGGGTCGTGCCCGGCGATGGCCGTGAGCAGCACGGCGCAGTCGGCCACCGTCCAGGCCATCGGACCCGCATGGTCGAAGGTGAAGGAGTTCGGATACACGCCCCGGCGGCTGACCAGCCCGTAGGTCGGCTTCAGCCCGGCGATGCCGCACAGCGCGGCCGGCAGCCGGATCGACCCGCCGGTGTCGGTGCCGAGCGCCGCGGGCGTCAGCCCGGCGGCAACCGCGGCCCCCGACCCGCTGGAGGAGCCGCCGGTGAAGTGCCCGGTGTGCCACGGGTTGCGCGCGGGCGGCCAGGGCAGGTCGAAGGACGGGCCGCCATGCGCGAACTCGTGCGTCGCGAGCTTGCCCAGCAGCACGCCGCCGGCGTCGTGGAGCCGGGCGACGGCGGCGGCGTCCTGCGTGGGCACCGCGTCCGCGCAGACCCGCGAATGGCCTGTGGTGCGGATGCCGGCGGTGCTGAAAATGTCCTTGAGCGCGAACGGCACGCCGTGGAGCAGGCCGCGCCGCCGGCCCGCCACGATCTCCGCCTCCGCCGCACGCGCCTGCGCCAGGGCACGCTCGGGGGTCGGCAGCAGGAAGGCGTTGAGCTGGGGGTCGAGCGACTGGATGCGGTCGAGAAACGCCTGCGTCAGCTCGACCGGCGACACCTGCCGCTGCCCGATGAGGTGGGCCGCCTCGACCACCCCGAGGCGGTGCAGCTCCGTGGGGAGTGGCGGAAGCGCGTCAGGGCTGGCAGCAAGCGCATTGGACGCGGAGGGCATGGGACGCCACCTTACCTTGCCGCCGCGCGGGCGGCGTTCAGGCCGTTCCGTCCCTTCCTGGCACGCAGCGAGCACGGCATCGGTCCGTCGCTCTTGCCGACATGCCTTGGTGGGGCCAAGACAATCGCAGCGAAGGTTCGCGGTCAAGCGTCGCCGTCGGGGAAAATGCCCGGTTTGGCGGCAAAATCAGGCTTGGTGAAGAACGCGCTTCGCGTTTTGCTTATGCTGCGGGCTTTTTATGGTAATCAGCCCGGTTTCTTGGCACGGCACCACCGGCCTCATGCTTGGGCTGCCCGTCTCGCCAAAGAACCAGGAGTGCTCACCTGTATGAGTGCTCGCAAAGCCTCCGCTCCCTCTCGGGCTGCGGCGCGGGCCATTCCGCCCGGAGCGACAGCACCGCCTTGAAGATGACCTGGCCCTGCTCGTCCCTGACCATCGAGACGATGTCCTGCCCGTGGTAGCCGGCGCCCATGTCATGGGCGATGCTGGGCAGCAGGCGGACCGCCTCGTCACGCGCTTCCTGGGGTCCGGACAGGTCAACCCCCGTGTCGCTGGGCAGGAGGCATCCGCCTTCGCCGGAATCGAAAAAATAGAGCGGCATAGGGTCTTCCTTCGTTGGCAGGATGCCATGACAGCCATACAAACGTTCTGCCCTGCCACTTCCCATGCATCGAACCGGGAACGACATGCCATTCAGACACGCCCTCGTGTCAGTTCTTGTATATCCACGGACAAGAGGCCGCAAGGTTCCCGGTGGCAGGCCGGCCGCGGCGGGCAGGCCGGCGTCACAGGCTCGATTGGCGTTCGATGATCTCCAGCGCCTCCGCCACGAGCCGCTTCTCCATGGCGGCGGCGCGCGATGCGGTGACGACCCAACTGCGCGACAGCTCCTCGGCGTGGTGGGCCTGGCGCTCCAGCTCCGAGGCGCGGCGGTGGTAGGTCTCGGCCCGGACGCTGAGCTGCCGGGCGTCGCGGGCGTCGGCGACGACGCGCCCGGCGACGCGCTCCGCGTCCTCGCAAAGCCGCGCGACCGTGGCGGACAGGCGGGTGGGGTTGGGGTGCATCGTCTCAGCCCTCCATGCTCGAGCGCCGGGCCAGGCCGCCGGCGGCATGGGGAACGGATGCCCGGAGCCGGGCACGGGCGTCTGTGACGAATGCCACACCGGACAGCATCGGGCCGGCGCAGGTACGGATTGCGACGGAGGGCCTGCCGTCCGTCGGCGTTCCCGGTGCCAGCCCTTTCGCCCTGCACAACAACGTGAGTGCGCGGCGCCATGGCCCGATCCTGGCAAGCCGCGTTGGCCATGCTGGCGCGGGGCATCCAGCTTGCAGGCGCCGGCAGGAGATAGGCATGACGACCACGATCACGGCGGCATTCAACGACCAGCCAACGGCCGGGCGGGCACAGGAAAGCCTGGCCGAGCATGGCATCGGCAAGGACAAGGTGACGCTGCTGCACGGCGCCGGGGCGGGCCTGCCGGACACGGACGCGGAGAGCGCCACCTACAACGAGGCGCTGCGCCGCGGCGGCGCCGTGCTGCTGGCGCGGGTGGACGGCCTGCAGCTCGGAACGGCCATCGAGTCTCTGGAAGCGAACGGGGCGGTGGACCTGGAGAAGCACGAACAGGGTTGGCGGGCGTCCGGGTGGACGGGCGCGGCGGCAGGAGCGGTGGCAGGCGGCGCGGCGCCGAACCGGGCGGAGGACACCATCCCTGTCCTGGAGGAGCGCCTGGTGATCGGCAAGCGCGACGTGAGCCGCGGCACCGTGCGGGTCCGGGTGCACGTCGTGGAAACGCCGGTCGAGGTTCCCATCACGCTGCGGGAGGAGCACGCCGTGGTGGAGCACCACCCGGTTGACCGCCCCGCCGCCCCGGCGGACGCGGCGGCGTTCCAGTCCAAGACCATCGAGGCCGTCGAGATGCATGAGGAGCCGGTGGTGACAAAGGAGGTGTTCGTGACCGAGGAGATCGAGATCCGTAGGGAGTCGGTGGACCGGGTGGAGACCGTGCGCGACACCGTGCGGCGTACGGAGGTGGACATCGAGGGCGAGGCCACGGCGCAGCCCGCCGCCCGGCGCTCCGATGCCTGACGTCGGCCTGATGCCTGATGTCAGTGTGGCGCACGGACCCGGCGAAGGCCGCCGGGTCTGCGTGATCGGTGCGGGGATCAGCGGCCTCGTCGCGGCCAAGGTGCTGCGCGCCCGGGGCTACGGCGTGACAGTGGTCGAGAAGGGCGGCGACCTGGGCGGGGTGTGGGACCCCGCCCGGTCCTACCCCGGCGTGCAGACGCAGACGCCGCGCGACCTGTACTGCTTCAGCGACTTCCCGATGCCGCCCGAGTATCCGGAATGGCCGAGCGGGGCGCAGATGCACGCCTACCTCGGCGACTACGCGCGGCACTTCGGCCTGCGGCCCTGCATCCGCTTCCAGACCGAGGTCCTGTCCCTGTCGCGCCAGCCCGGCACGCCCGGCTGGCTGGTCACGCTGCGCAGCGCGGATGCGGCTGTGGAGAGCGAACCGTTCGACCTCGTGGTCGTCGCGAGCGGGCAGTTCAGCCGGCCGCGGACCCTGCATCTGCCGGGGGAAGACGCCTTCACGGCAGGCGGCGGCCAGGTCCTGCACTCGTCGGAGTACGGGGACGGCGCGGCGGCCCGGGGGCGCGACGTGGCCGTGGTCGGGTTCGCCAAGTCGGCGACCGACGTCGTGATGGCCGCCCTGGCGGAGGGGGCGCGCACGGTCACGTTGATCTACCGCCGGGCGCACTGGAAGATCCCCTACTTCTTCGGCGGCGCGGTCAACTTCAAGCACATCCTCTACTGCCGCGCTTCGGAGGCGATGTTCATGCCGTGGGCGCCGGGCCGCGCCGGGCGCCTCGCGCGGACGTTGCTGGCCCCGGCGATCTGGGCCAATTGGCGGGCGCTGGAGGCGCTGCTCCGCGTGCAGTTCGGGTTGAAGCGGGCCGGCCTGCGCCCGGAGGGCCGGATCGAGGACAGCGTCCACTGCGCCACCAGCATCGAGACGCCGGGCTTCTACAAGGCCGTCCGCGACGGGCGCATCCGGGCGGTGAAGGGCAGCCTCACCGGCTACGCGCCCGGCGGCGTGCTGGTGGACGGCACGCCCGTGGCCGCCGACCTCGTGGTGCTGGCCATCGGCTGGTCGCAGGACCTGCCGTTCCTCGACGCCGACACGCGGGCCAGGCTGATCGAGCCGGACGGCCAGTACCGCCTGCACCGCCTGATGGCGAACCCCGACCTGCCCGGCCTCGGCTTCGTCGGCTTCAACTCCAGCTTCGCCAGCGCCCTGTCGGCGGAGCTTGGCGCGCACTGGCTGGCGCGCTTCTTCGAGGGCGCGCTCCGGCGGCAGCCGACGGAGGCCGACATGCGGGAGGGCATCGCCCGCGCGCTCGAATGGCGGCGACGGGGCCGCCCGGCGGCCGCGGCCTATGGCGGGCTGTGCATCGCGCCGTTCCACCACGCCCACTTCGACGAGCTGATGGCCGACATCGGCGCCCGGCGGAAACCCGCCAACCCGCTCGCGGCGCACCTGGCGCCCATCAGCCCGAGGGCCTATGCCAAGCTTCTGGACACGGCGCCGGGCCAGGCCCCGGCCCCCGAAAGGACCGCGCGATGAAGGCAGCCAGCGCCAACCAGGTCCAGGTCGGGCTTGACCCCGGGGTCATCTCCGCCGGCCGCGGCCAGGACGACGTGGTGTGGAACATCCTCGGCCACACCTACTACCTCAAGGCGGAGGGCGCGAACGCCTTCGCCTTCGAGACCCACGACCCGCCCGGCAGCTTCGTGCCGCCGCACGTCCATCCGACGCAGGACGAGTTCATCTGCGTGCTGGAGAACGAGTTCGACCTCTACCTCAATGGCCAGCACCACAAGGCGCGCGCCGGCGACTTGGTGCGCCTGCCGGCCGGCATCCCGCACGGCTACTACAACCTCAGCGCCGTGCCGACGCGGGCGATGTTCTGGGTGGCGCCGGGGCGGCGGCTGCGGGAGCTGTTCGACGCGCTGCACAACCTCGGCGACCCGGAGCAGGTGGTGCGGGAGGCCGCCCAGCGCGAGGTGCATTTCCTGAAGCCCGAGGACTACGCCTTCGACCTCCTGGCGCCGAAGGGGACCGGCCAGCCTTGACCGGCGGCCCGGCGCGAACCGAAGCGCCGGGCCTGCCCGTGCTGATCGCCGGCGGCGGCATCGGCGGCCTGGTCCTGGCGCTGATGCTGCATGCCCGCGGCGTGGCCTGCACGGTGCTGGAGGCGGCGGCGGAGGTGCGTCCGCTCGGCGTCGGCATCAACGTGCTGCCGCACTCGGTCCGCGAGCTGGCGGCGCTCGGCCTCCTGCCGCGGCTCGATGCCGTTGCGGTCCGCACCCGGTGCCTGACCTACATGAACCACCTGGGGCAGCCGATCTGGACGGAGCCGCGCGGCCTCCATGCCGGCCACGACGGGCCGCAGTTCTCCGCCAATCGCGGACGCCTGCACCGCCTGCTCTGGGATGCGGCGGTCGAGCGACTCGGCGCCGGGGCGGTGCAGGCCGGCTGGCGGCTGACCGGGTTCGAGGAGGATGCCGGGCGCGTGGCGGCCCGCTTCGCCGCCCCGGACGGCACGGCGCGGGAGATGGAGGGCGCCGCCCTGGTGGGGGCGGACGGCATCCACTCGTGGCTGCGCGCGCACCTGCACCCGCGGGACCCCGGCGTGCGCTGGAACGGCATCCAGATGTGGCGCGGCGCGGTGGACTGGCCGGCCTTCGACGGCGGCGATGCGATGGTGGTGGCGGGGGACGAGGTGGCGAAGCTCGTGCTGTATCCCATCGCGCCGGGGGCCGCGCCAGGAAGCGCCCCAAGCCGGCGGCTGACCAACTGGGTGGTCTATGCTCGCGTCGCCGAGGCGGGCACGCCGCCGCCGGGCCGCGAGCACTGGTCGCGGCCCGGGGGGGCCCCGGGGGGGG
>CAXTTB010000201.1:0-4504 GCA_964246905.1 uncultured Acetobacteraceae bacterium
CCTCCCCGATCACGACCCCCGCCACCAGCGCCCCGAGGATGGAGCCGAAGCCGCCGAGCGCCACCGTCACGTAGGCGATGACGGCGAAGTTCGCCCCAACGGAGGGCGACACGTAGTAGAACGCGATCAGCATGGCGCCCGCGACACCCACGGTTGCCGCCCCCAGGCCCCAGCCGATGGCGAAGATGCGGTCGCGGTCGATGCCGATCAGCGCCACGGCGTCCCGGTCCTCCCGCGTCGCCTCCAGCGCCCGGCCGAACTCGGTGCGTCCCACCAGCAGCAGCCCGGTGAACGCCAGCAGGCACACCGCGCTCGCGGCCAACTGCGGCAGCGGCACGAAGACCGCCCCGAGGCTCACGGTCCGGTTGCTGAGCCAGGTGCCGGACAGCGAACGGAAGTCGCCGCCGAAGGCGAACTGCGCCGCGCCGCGGATGAAGATGGCGAGGCCGAAGGTGGCGAAGATCTGCACCATGCCGCGGTTGAACTGCACGCTGAGCGCGCGGGCGATGATGCCCCGGTAGATCAATACGCCGAGGCCGAACATCAGCGCGCAAACGAGCGGCAGTTGCAGCGCGGGGTCGAGGCCCGTCAGCCCGAAGATCACGACGGCCGCATACATGGCGAGCATCAGCAGCTCCCCATGCGCGAAGTTCACCACGTCCATCAGCCCGAAGATCAGCGACAGCCCGGCCGCCACCAGCGCGTAGATCAGCCCCATCAGCAGCCCGCTGACCAGCGACTGGGCGAGGAGCGCCAAAGTCATGGCTTCAGCGTCACGCGGGGGGACCGTAGCCGCCGCCGCCCGGCGTCTCGATGACGAAGGCGTCGCCGGGCCGCAGCTCCGCCCGGTCGGTGCCGGTCATCTCGTGCCGGGAGCCGTCGGCGCGCTCGACCCATTGCCGCCCCGGCGCCCCGGGGGCACCTCCGCCCAGGCCGAACGGCGGCACGGTGCGGCGGGAGGCGACGACGACGGTGGTCATCGGCTCCAGGAAGCGGATGCGGCGGATGCTGCCGTCGCCGCCCCGCTGCGCGCCGGCACCGCCGGAGCCGCGGCGGATGGCGAACGTCTCCAGCCGCACGGGGTAGCGCAGCTCCAGGACCTCCGGGTCGGTCATGCGGGTATTGGTCATGTGGGTCTGGATGGCGGAGGCGCCGGGCTTGTCCGGGCTGGCGCCCATGCCGCCGCAGATGGTCTCGTAGTACTGCCGGGTGGCGTCGCCGAACAGCACGTTGTTCATGGTGGCCTGGCTGCAGGCCAGCGTTCCGAGCGCGCCGAACAGGGCGTTGCAGGCGGCCTGGCTGACCTCCGTGTTGCCCGCGACCACGGCGGCGCCGGGTTCCGGGGACAGGAAGGTGCCGGGCGGCAGTTTGACGCGGATCGGCTTGAGGCAGCCGTCGTTCAGCGGGATGTCCTCGCCGACCAGGCAGCGGAACACGTAGAGCACCACGGCGCGGAGCACGGCCGGGGGCGCGTTGAAGTTGCCCGCGCTCTGCGGCCCGGTGCCGGTGAAATCGACGGTCGCCGTGCGCGCCTCCGCGTCCAGCGTCACCGCCACGCGGAGCGGCGTGCCGTCGTCCATGCGGTAGTCGAACGTGCCGTCGCCCCCCGCCTTCGCCATGATGGGCGCGATGCGCGCGATGGCCCGCCGCACTCCTTCCTCCGCGTTGTCCATCACGTGGCGCATGTAGCCCTGCACGGTGTCCCAGCCGTACTGATGCACGACGCGGGCCAGCTCCTGCACACCGCGCTCGTTGGCGGCGGCCTGCGCCTTGATGTCGGCCACGTTCACGTCGGGGCTGCGGGCCGGGTGGCGCGCGGCCCCCAGCAGGGCGCGGAACTCGGTTTCCCGGAACGTGCCGGCGTCCACCAGCAGGAAGTCGTCGATCACGACGCCCTCGTCCTCCAGCGTGCGGCTGTCGGGGGGCGTGCTGCCCGGCGTCGTGCCGCCGATGTCGGCATGGTGGCCGCGGCTGCCCACGAAGAAGCGGATGGCCTCGCCCGCCTCGTCGAACACCGGGGTGATGACCGTCACGTCCGGAAGGTGCGTGCCGCCGTTGAACGGGTTGTTGAGCGCCACGACATCGCCGGGTCGGAGCGTAGGGCCGCGGCTCCGCAGCACCGTCCGCACGCTTTCCCCCATGGCGCCGAGGTGCACCGGGACGTGCGGCGCGTTGGCGACCAGGCCGCCCTCCGCATCGAAGATCGCGCAGGAGAAGTCCAGCCGCTCCTTGATGTTCACGCTCTGCGAGGTGTTCTGCAGCACCGTGCCGGTCTGCTCGGCGACGTTCATGAACAGGTTGTTGAACAGCTCCAGCAGCACGGGGTCGGGACGGCCAGGGTCGGCCGTCACGCGGCTGGGAAGCGGCGACGTGCGGCGCAGCAGCATGTGGTTGCGCGCCGTGACCTCGGCGGTCCAGCCGGGTTCGACGACTGTGGTCGCGTTGGCCTCCCGCACCAAAGCGGGGCCGGGCAGGCAATCCCCGGCGCGCAGCGCAATGCGGTCGAACACCGGCGTGCTGTGCCCGGCGCCGCCGCTCCACATGGAAACATGGTCGATAGGGTCGAGGGCGCCGCCATCGCGGGCGGCGAGCGGGGGTTCGTCCATGGTCTCGCCGGGCGCGGTCGCCTCCACGGCGACGGTCTCGGCGACCACCGCCCGGTCCGGCGTTGCGAAGCCGAAGCGGGCGCGATGGGCGGCGGTGAAGGCGGCCAGGGTGCCGGGCAGGTCGGTCAAGGGGACCGGAAGTGCTGCCTCGGTGCCGGCGTAGCGCAGGTGGACGTTGCGCCTGGTGTCGATGCGCCCGGGTGCGGCGCCTTGCTCCAGAAGCTCGGCGCGGGCGGCCTCGGCCAGCTCGTCGGCCAAGGCGTGCAGGGCCGGCAGCGCCTCCGGCGTGAACGGCCGCTCCGCCGCCTGCTCCCGCAGCACGGTCTGGTCGGCCAAGCCCATGCCGTAGGCCGACAGCACGCCGGCGTAGGGGTGGATGAGCACCGTTTCCATGCCCAGCTCGTCCGCGACCAGGCAGGCGTGCTGGCCGCCGGCGCCACCGAAGCACTGCAGGGCGAAGCGCGTGGCGTCATGCCCCTTCTGCACGCTGACCTGCTTGATCGCGTTGGCCATGTTGGCGACGGCGACGCGGAGGAAACCCTCCGCGACCTCGCGCGGGTCCTGCCGGGCGCCGGTCGCCTCGGCCACTTGGTCGGCCAGGGCGGCGAACTGCGCCCGGACCGCCTCGGCGTCGAGCGGCGCGTCGGCCCCGGGTCCGAAGATCGGCGGGAAGTGCCGGGGCTGGATCTTGCCCACGCACACGTTGGCGTCCGTCACCGTGAGCGGCCCGCCGCGGCGGTAGCACGCAGGCCCGGGGTTGGCGCCTGCGCTGTCCGGCCCCACCCGGATGCGGGCACCGTCGAAATGGAGGATGGAGCCGCCGCCGGCCGCCACGGTGTTGATCGCCATCATCGGCGCGCGCATCCTGACGCCCGCGACCTCCGTCTCGTACGCGCGCTCGAACGCGCCGTCGTACAGCGCCACGTCCGTGCTGGTGCCGCCCATGTCGAAGCCGATGATGCGATGCAGGCCGGCCATCTCCGCGGTGCGCGCGGCACCCACGATGCCGCCGGCGGGGCCGGACAGGATGGCGTCCTTGCCGCCGAACCGCCCGGCCTGCGCCAGCCCGCCATTGCTCTGCATGAAGAACAGCCGGACGCCCTGCAGCTCGGCCGCGACCTGCTCGACGTAGCGGCGCAGGATCGGCGAAAGATAGGCGTCCACCACCGTGGTGTCGCCGCGCGGCACCAGGCGGAGCAGCGGGCTGACCTCGTGGCTCGCGGACACCTGGGCGAATCCGGCCTCCCGCGCCAGTGCCGCCAGGCGGCGCTCCATGTCCGGGTGCTTCCAGGCGTGGATCAGCGCGATGGCGCAGGCCGCGATGCCGTCCGCCCGGGCGGCGGCGAAGGCGGCACGGGCGGCGTCCTCGTCCAGCGCCTCGACCTCCCCGCCGTCGATGCCGACGCGCCCGGGCAACTCGGCGACCCGCTCATACAGCAGCGTCGGCAGCGTCACGTGCAGGTCGAACAG
The DNA here is from genome assembly GCA_964246905.1 of uncultured Acetobacteraceae bacterium. Lineage (GTDB taxonomy): Bacteria > Pseudomonadota > Alphaproteobacteria > Acetobacterales > Acetobacteraceae > CAHJXG01. The sequence goes on from CAXTTB010000201.1 coordinate 4,077, forward strand.
GCGCGGGCGGGCCTGGTTGCCGATGCGGAGCAGGTCGCCGAAGCCGCGGTTCACCACCAGGAGGGTGCGCTCCCCCTTGCGCTCCAGCAGCGCGTTGGTGGCGACGGTGGTGCCCATCTTCACCTGGTCCACCAGCCCCGGCGGGACCGGCTCGCCCGGCGCCACGCCCAGCACCGCCTTGATCCCCGCGATGGCGGCATCGCGGTAGCGCCCGGGGTTCTCGCTCAGCAGCTTGTGGGTGCTGAGGCCGCCGTCCGGGGCGCGCGCCACGATGTCGGTGAAGGTGCCGCCGCGGTCGATCCAGAACTGCCACCCGGCCATCGCGCCGCCCTCCGTTGCCCGCGCCTTGTCCTACGGGCGCCGCCAGGACCCGACAAGGCCCCAGGCCCCGGTCCATCGAGTCGGGGTTTGGGGCCTCCGGCCCCAAC
>CAXTTB010000201.1:4514-6424 GCA_964246905.1 uncultured Acetobacteraceae bacterium
CCGTGCCCCCACCCTGGCCCACCGGCCGCCGCCCGCCCCCCACACGCCCCCGGCCCTGGGCCCTGCCCCCTGGCCCCCTTTGGGGCCTCCGGCCCCAACGGGTCCAGGGCAGCGCCCTGGCCTTGCGACAGGCGGCAAGGCGCGACAAGAGCCGCCGCGCCGTGCTACGCCGCGCCACCCGCAGCTTGAGGGCCTGTCATGTTACGCCGCCTGATCCCGTTTCTCGGAGTTTTGCTGATGACCCAACCCGCCCTCGCCGCCGACAGCTTCACGACGATGCCCTCCGGGGTGCAGTACCACGACGAAGTGGTGGGCACCGGGCCGCAGCCGCAGAACGGGCAGACGGTGTCCGTGCACTACACGGGGTGGCTCGACGACCACGGACAGCGCGGCAAGAAGTTCGACAGCTCGCGCGACCGCGGCTCGCCGTTCAGCTTCACCTTGGGCGTGCAGCAGGTGATCTCCGGCTGGGACAACGGCGTCGCCACCATGCACGTGGGCGGCAAGCGCACGCTGATCATCCCGCCCGACCAAGGCTACGGCGCGCGGGGCGCCGGCGGCGTGATCCCGCCGAACGCCACGCTGATCTTCGACGTCGAGCTGCTCGGCGTGCGCTGAGCGGCGGCCTACTGCGCGGGGGCGTCCGGGCAGGACCGGGCCGCCTCCGCCCCTGTCCGGGCAGGCCCGCCCGGCTTGCCTTTCGCCGCGGGGGCTGCGGCCTTGTCCAGGACCGAGACCGTCGCGGTCATGCCCGCCGACAGCACGATGGGGCACGGCACGTCCTCCAGCTCGATCTGCACCGGGATGCGCTGCGCCAGCCGCACCCAGGTGAACACCGGGTTCACCGACGCCAGCCCCTGCACGCCCGGCGCCGCGTCGGCGACGCTGATGCCGCGGCCCAGCCCGGTCACGCGGCCCGCCGCCGGGTGCCCGGGATAGGCCATCAGCACCACGCGGGCCGTGTCGCCTTCCCGGATGCGGGGCATCTGCGTCTCCTCGAAGTAGCCCACGACCCAGAAGCTGTCGGCGTCCACGAGCGTCAGCGCCGGCTGCCCCGTGCTGGCGAAGCCGCCCTTCTGCAGCAGCAGGTCGGACACCCAGCCGTTCACCGATGACCGGACGGTCGTGCGTTCCAGGTTGAGGGTCGCCTGCGCCAGCGCGCCCGTCGCCGTGAGCACCGCGTCCTGCGCGCCCTGCGCGACGCCCGTGGTGTTCTCCCGTTCCTCCCGCGACACGGCGAGGTCGGTCAGGTGCTGCCGGCGGTCGGCCTCGGCGCTGAGATAGCTCGCCTGCGCCCTCGCCTGCGCCAGGCGGCCTGCGGCCTGCTGCACGTCGTTCTGGAACGTGCCCTGGTCGATCTGGAACAGCACGTCGCCCTTGTGGACGAACTGCAGGTTCTTGACCGGCAGCGACACCACCGTGCCCGACACCTCCGGCGCCACCTGCACGGTATAGACGCGCACCCGCCCGTCCCGCGTCCACGGCGTGTACTCGTAGTAGGTCCACGCCATCCAGGCGACGCCCAGGGCCGCGCCGAGGGCCGTCAGCGTGGCGAGGACGTTGAAGATGGCGGGAGGGGTCCAGGGACGTGCGGCCATTCTCAGTGTCCAGCAAACTGCAGCGACAGGATGAGCAGGGAAGCTACGGCGACAAGGATGCTGAGATCAAACAACGCCCGGTTCCACACGAAGCGGTTGACCGGCGTCCGGTCCAGCAGGCGCCGCAGCACGGAGGTGATGGCGAGGGCGGCCAGGAAGCAGATGAAGGCCGGCGTCACGAAGATGCCCAGCACGTCGATCTCGCGCAGCGGGATCACGCCGGCATCCCCGCGTCCGGCATCCCGGGCCAGTCCTCCAGGCCGGGCGTGCGGAGCAGCGCCGCGACGGCGAAGACGCGCTCCCGCTGCACGG
>CAXTTB010000202.1:0-293 GCA_964246905.1 uncultured Acetobacteraceae bacterium
CTTCCATGTCGCTCAGCTCCTGGTCGCTGAGGTCGCGCAGCGCGGCGTCGGCGATGCCTTCGAGGTAGCGCCGGGCGCGCCGCGGGACGGCCGCCTCCGCCGGTTCCGCCCATCCGCGCTCGGACGCCGGGACCCGCGCCGCCTGTGCGGCCAGCGTGAGCGCGAGCGGGTGGCCGGCGGCGAAGCGGCTGATCGGCCCCCGGGCGTATGCCGGCACGTCCAGCTTGGCGAGCAGCTCCACCGCCGCCCCCTCCGGCCGCCGGGCCCGCCCCCCGGGCGGGGCCACCCCCCGC
>CAXTTB010000202.1:303-6422 GCA_964246905.1 uncultured Acetobacteraceae bacterium
GCCTGGAACAGCGCCTGCCAGGCCGGCGCCTCGGCCCATGACGCGGACGGGGGCAGCCTGCTGGCGAACAGCACCAGGACGCGGTCGGGCAGCGCCGGCAGCAGGACCCGCCGCATCCAGGCGTCCAGCAGCCGGAAGGCTTCGTAGCCGTCGAGCAGCAGCAGCGCGGGCGGGGGCCGGGCCGCGAGCGACGCGGCGACGGCGTCCAGGCCCTCCGCGCAGCCGAGCATCCGTCCGAGTTCGTGGAGCAGGCCACGCTCCGTCGGTTCGACCGCCCCGCACTCGACGGCCAGCACCGTCCCGCCGCCGCTCCGGACCTCCTCGGCGAACGCCGCCGCGAGGGCCGACTTGCCGATCCCGGGCAGCCCGTGGAGGTGGATGGCGACAGGGACGCCATCGGCCAGCGCCTGACGCAACGCGCCGAGTTCGTCCTCGCGCCCGATCAGCCGGGCGCGGGTGTTGGACGAAAGCCGGTCGCGTATGGTCCCACGCACTGCAAGCCCCCGCGGTGTTCGCTCCTCTGCTGGTCCTGGTCGGTGACGGCCCGTCGCGGCAGATCGGGACGGGATGCCGGCATGTCGGTTTGAATGGCCGAACAGGGATGGCATCGGCATAGTGCGACGGAACCGGCCAAGAATCCAGGTCTGGACGGCGCGCCGCGCCGCGCTTTCGCTCACGGCCAGTGACCTTGGGCACACGCCGATGACGCCGGGCAGCGACGCGCCGCGGCCCGCGGTCAGGCCACCCGGGCGCAAGACGCTGCGCTCAGGCCGTCGGAGACGCCTTCGGGAGATGCGGCTTGAGGCTGCGGGCGAGGAGCCTGTCGAGCATCCGGTCCGAGAGGACCCGGACGAGACGGACGACGACCGCCGCGTCGCGGCCGACGGTGTAGCGGGTGCGGGGCCGCCTGCTGGTGGCCGCGTCCGCGATGACCCGGTCTGCCGCCTCGGCCGGCACGCCCTTGGGGACCGCCGCCTGGGCCTGCGCGACGACCGAATGCATGAGCGCGGCGTAGCGGACGCGCTGCCCGGCGGTCATGCCGCCGATGACGTGCTCGCCCATGGCCGCGACCTGCCCGAGCATCCCGGTCGTGACGGCGCCCGGCTCGACCACGACGACCTTCACGCCGAGCGGCCCGACCTCCCGGCGCAGCGCGTCGCTGACCGCCTCGAGGGCGAACTTCGAGCCGGCGTAGGGGCCGTAGGTCGCCATCGCCACCTTGCCGCCGACGGAGGAGACGTTGACGACGGTCCCGCGGCTCCCGAGGAGCGCGGGCAGCAGCGCCTGCGTCATCGCGACGTGGCCGAAGAAATTGACGTCGAACAGCCGGCGCCACTCGGAGAGCGGCAGCACCTCGACGGGCGCGTTCACCCCGATGCCCGCGTTGTTGACCAGGGCGCGCAGCGGGCGGCGCCCGGGATCGTCGGCGATGCGCGTCGCGAGCGCGGCGACCTCGGCCTCCTTGGTGATGTCGAGCATGACCGGCTCAAGGCCCGCGGCCCGGAGCGCGTCGGCGTCCGTGCCCCGGCGCACGCCGGCGAGGACGTGGAAGCCGCGCCTGGCAAGCTCGCGGGCGGCGGCAGCGCCGATGCCGGTCGAGGCGCCCGTCACCACGACGATCTCACGACGGGGAGCCTCCGCGGCGGCACCGGACGCCGCCCCCGGCGAGGCCGGGCCGCTACCCATACGTCCGGAACCGCTCCCGCGCCGCCGCCATCTGCGCGGGCGTGAGCAAGCGGGGCTGCCCGGCGGAGCGGGCCAGCAGGTACTGCCGGGCCAGCATCTCCAGGTCGGAAGCGTGCGCCACCGCCCGGTCCAGCGTCGGCCCGGCGGCGATCATGCCGTGGTTGGCGAGCAGGCAGGCGGTGCGGGTCTGCATGGCGGCCGCCGCGGCCTTCGCCAGCGCCGGGGTGCCGAAGGTGGCGTAGGGCGCGCAGGGCACGTCGCCGCCGCCGAAGGCCGCGACCATGTAGTGGAACGCCGGCAGCGTCTCGCCCAGGCAGGCGAGCGCGGTGCAGGCGTCGGCATGGGTGTGGACCACGGCGCCGACGCCCGGGTCGGCGCGATAGAGGGCCGCGTGCAGCGCCCACTCGCTGCTGGCGCCGGGCGCGGGCGCATCCAGGCCCATCGCCACCAGGTGCCCCGGCTCGATCCGCTCCGGCGTGGTGCCGGTGGGGGAGATCACCATGCCGTCCCCGTGCCGCACGCTGACGTTGCCGCTGCTGCCCTGGATCAGGCCGCGGGCGCCCAGCGTGCGGTAGGCCGCGCAGAGGGCGGCCCGGGCCTCCGCCGTCACTCGGCGGCTTGCTGCTTCAGGCGGTCGTTGAACAGCTTGCGGAGCTTCGCCACCTTCGGGTTGATGACGGCGCGGCAATAGCCGTTGCCGGGGTTCTTGGCGTAGTAGTCCTGGTGGTACTCCTCCGCCCGGTAGAAGGTGGTGAGCGGGACGACCTCGGTCACGATGGGGTCCGCCCAGAGGTGGGCCGCGTCCATCTCCGCCTTCACCGCGCGGGCCGTCTCCGCTTGCGCGTCCGAGTGGGTGAGGATGATCGAGCGGTACTGCGGCCCGGCGTCCGCGCCCTGGCGGTCCGGCGTGGTCGGGTCGTGCAGGGTGAAGAACACGCGCAGCAGGTCGGCGTAGCTGACCTGCGCCGGGTCGAACGTGACCTGCACGACCTCGGCGTGGCCGGTGCGCTTGCCGCAGACCTGCTCGTAGGTGGGGTTGGGCACGGTGCCGCCGGCATAGCCGGAGACGGAGCCGTGCACGCCGCGGAGCGAGAGGAACACCGGCTCCAGGCACCAGAAGCAGCCGCCGCCCAGGGTCGCGGTTTCGGTGGTCGGGGTTTCGGTCGTCATGAGGAAGGGTCCTTTGCAGGGAGGCGTCAGATGTGGCGCGGGGCGGGGGGAACTCAAGGCGACGCGGGGCCGCGACGGGTGCTGGGCCGATCCAACCGCCATGCAGAAGAACTGGGCATCTCTATCCAGAATAGAATATTACAGCTTGAACCAAAATTTAATATTCAGCCGTGTCGTGCTCTGCCGGCAAGCATGGCATTGTCTGCCGCCGAAGTTCACTGATCGCCGTTAACCAAACAATTGCGAGGCCCATACTGGGCCACGTGGGCACGATCCACTCGCCGACTACCCGGTTCTGCCGTTGCCATGGCGGACATCAACATAGGAGACGATGAATGCCGACCAAGCGCCTGTTTGCCTTGCGCCGCCGCCCGCGCGTGCCGGCGGCCCTCGTTCTGGCCGGGCTGGGCTGCGCCGCCGCCATCGGCCTCGCCGGCGCCCCGTCGGCGCAGCCGAAGCCGGACCCCACCGCGAACCCGCAGTTCCAGCAGTTCACGAGCTTCCTGTCGCAGTCCGGCCCGCTCACGCCGCTGCTGTCGCGGCCGGTGCCCGGGCTGGGCCTGTTCACCTACAACGAACTCGCGATCAGCGGCTACGCCCGGTTCTTCATGGCCCCGCGGACGCCCGACCAGTGCCCCGGCTTCTCTGTCTGCCCGGCGATCAACTACCGCTCCGTGGACGCCTACGACCCGCAGCAGGTCGAGGTGAACACCGAGATCACCCAGATCTACAACCAGACCGTCGCGCAGATCGCGGCCGGGCCGTACGACAGCCTGCCGAACGGGCCGCTCGCGACGCTCGGCAAGGCGATGCTGTACGACAAGAACCTGTCGTTCAACGGCGTCGCCGCCTGCGCCACCTGCCACGTCGCGCAGGAGGGCTTCGTCAGCGGCGGCTCGATCTTCAACCTGTTCGCGTCCGACAACCCCGGCACCTTCCAGGAGCGGGTCAACAACCGCAAGCCGATGACCTACGGCTACGCGACCTTCGCGCCGGTGCTGAGCTACCGCGCCAGCACGGGGGATTTCGTCGGCGGCAACTTCTGGGACATGCGCGCCACCGGCCTCGTCACCGGCAGCCCGGCGGGCGACCAGGCGCTCGGCCCGGTGGCGAACCCGTCCGAGATGGCGATGCCCGACACGGCGTGCGTGCCGTACCGCATCTCGCAATCGCCCTACGCCGGGCTGTTCGAGGCGCAGTGGGGCCGGGGCAGCCTGTCCGCCATCGCCTGGCCGGCGGAGACGGCGGGCATCTGCGCGCAGCCCGGCGGCCAGGACGCCGACACGGCGCAGCTCGTGCCCCTGTCCCCGGACCAGCGCGCCCTGGCGACCGAGGCGTTCAAGGACTACGGACGCTCGGTCGCCGCCTACGAGGCCAGCAGCGACGTGAACGCCTTCACCTCCAAGTTCGACTATTACCTCAAGGGCCAGGCCAGCCTGACGCCTGTGGAGAAGCAGGGGTATGACCTCGTGACCGGCAAGGCGGGCTGCTCGGGCTGCCACGCGGCCTCGGGGCCGCAGCCGCTGTTCACCGACTTCACGGCGAACAACCTGGGCATCCCGCGCAACAACTCGCTGCCCTGGTATGACGAGAACGTGCCGGACCAGTACGGCTTCACCGCCAACCCGAAGGGCGCGGCCTACGTGGACGAGGGCGTCGGCGACTTCCTCTCGATCTCCGGCAACCCGGACTGGGCGGCGCTGGCGGAGCAGTTCCTGGGCCGGTTCAAGACGGTGACGCTCCGCAACGTGGCGCAGCAGCGGCCGGGCGTTTACGTCAAGAACTACATGCACAACGGCTACTTCGAATCGCTCAAGCAGGTCGTGCACTTCTACAACACCGCCGGCGCGCTGCCGACGTGCCCGGCCTCCGCCTCGTCGTCGAAGGGGGTCCCGGTGATCGGCGCAGTCGGCACCCAGTGCTGGCCGGCGCCGGAGGAGCCGCGCAACGTCAACCGCAAGCAGCTCGGCAACCTCGGCCTGTCGGACCAGGAGGAGAACGCGATCGTCTCCTTCCTGGGCACGCTGAACGACGGCTACACGCCGTAGGGAGGGCACGCGCGCGGCGGGGCGACGTGCATGTGCGCGCCGCCGCGGCGCAGGCGCCATGGCGGGTGCGGGGCGGATGCGGTATCCTCCGGGCCGGAGATGCGAGGCGGGGAGCTGCAAAATGGGGACCATGCTGGACAACGAGGCGCTGACCGGGCTTGTGGACAGGATCGTCCGGGAGCAGTTCTCGGACACCATCGTCCACGCCGTGAGGGCCAAGCCGGGCCTGGACCATGACGGCGACGCGATCCTGCGGGTGACGGTCGTGGTGCAGGACGGGGTGGAAAGGCTTGATCCGGAGAAGGTGGTCAAGACCTTGGGCCTGCTATGGTCCGAGCTTGGCGACGCCGGGAACGAGAGCTTTCCCATCGTGAGCTACAGGACGCGGGCGGATGATGCGCGGCTGAAGCATGAACCCGTCTGACCTCCTCGCAACGGCCCGTGAGCTTCTGTCGCCACCAAGGGGCGGTCCGCCGACGGAGGCAAGCCTGCGCCGGGCCATCAGCTCGGCCTACTATGCCCTGTTCCATTTCCTGGCCCGCGAGTGCGCCGACCTGCTGATCGGGGCGGGCGGCTCCGACCGGAGCGACGCAGCTTGGCGGCAGGTTTACCGCGCGCTGGAGCATGGGCCGGCCAAGACGAAGTGCAGGAAACGGGAGATGATGCGGAGGTTTCCCGAAGGCATCCGAAGTTTTGCGAGCGTGTTCGCCGAGTTGCAGGAAAAACGCCACGCCGCCGACTATGACCCTTCGGCGCAGTTCACCGAAACGGACACCAGCACCGATATCGCGGCTGTTGCGGACACGATGGCCAAGTTCATATCCGCCCCGGTCCGCGACCGCCGCGCCTTTTGCGCCTACATCCTCTTCAAGGACCGCGCCGACTGACCCCCCGCCGCCGGGCCTGGCCTCGCCTGGCGTTGCGGCATAAGAACGACCCCATGCCGCGCCTGCTCGCCGTCTGCACGCTGCCGCCCTGGCCGGTCCGCGACGGATACGCGCTGCGGGTCGCGAACCTGCTGCGCGGGCTGGCCCGGCGATGGGAGGTCACGCTGCTGGCGCCGGGCGATCCGCCGCCCGGCGTCGCGCGGCACGTCCCGCTGGCGCTGCACGGGCCGGGCCTGAGCTACCCGTGGCGCTTCGACGGCCGGCCGCTCGCGGCGGCGCTCGCCGCGCTGCTGCCGGAGGCCCGCCCGGACCGCGCGCTCGTCTGGCC
>CAXTTB010000203.1:0-6411 GCA_964246905.1 uncultured Acetobacteraceae bacterium
CCTGGAGCGCCGCGCCGTTCCGTGACGCCGAGGCCCCGTCCGACCCGGCGCCGCGCGGCGACGTGCTGCTGCTGGCCGACACCTTCAACCGATGGTTCGAGCCGGAGAACCTGCGCGCCGCGGTCCGCGTGCTGCGGGCGGCGGGATACCGTGCTGTCCTGCCGGCGCATTCCGGACGCCCGCTGTGCTGCGGCCGGACGTACCTCTCCGCCGGCATGGTCGGGCAGGCCCGCGCGGAGGCCCGGCGCACGATGGCCGCACTTGCCGGGCCGCTGCCCGTGGTGGGGCTGGAGCCGTCCTGCCTGCTGACGCTCCGCGACGAGTTCGCCTCCCTCTTGCCCGGCCCGGACGCCGCCGCGCTGTCCGCCCGCGCCGTGCTGCTGAGCGAGTTCCTGGCCCGGGAAGATGTGCGCCTGCCGCTCCGCGCACGTCCGGGCCGGGCGCACGTGCACGGCCATTGCCACCAGAAGTCGTTCGGCGCCTTTCCGGACGCGCTCGCGGCGCTGCGCCAGGTGCCGGGCCTCGACGTGCAGCCGGTCGCGTCCTCCTGCTGCGGCATGGCGGGCGCGTTCGGCTACGGGGCGGAGACCCAGGAGGCGTCGGCGGCGATGGCGGAGGCCGGGCTGCTGCCGGCGGTGCGGGCAGCGGGTGGCAAAGACCGCATCGTTGCGGACGGCACCTCCTGCCGGCACCAGATCGCCGACCTGTCGGGACGCCGCGCCGTGCATTCCGTGGTGCTGCTGGACGAGGCGCTGGCGTAGGGCGCGGAACCGGACCGCCGGGCGGGGCTTAGGCCCGCATGGCCCACGAATCGAAGACCACCATCTACGCCGCCCTCGCCGGCAACCTGGCCATCGCCGTCACCAAGTTCGGCGCCGCGGCCTGGACCGGCAGCGCCGCCATGCTGAGCGAGGCCATCCATTCCACGGTGGACACCGGCAACCAGGCGCTGATGCTCTACGGCCTGCGCCGCTCCGCCCGGCCCGCGACGCCCGCGCACCCGTTCGGCTACGGGCTGGAGCTGTATTTCTGGACCTTCGTCGTGGCGATCCTGATCTTCGGCCTGGGTGCCGGGGTGTCGATCCTGGAGGGCATCGACAAGATCCGCGCCCCGCACGCGGTGGGCAACCCCCTCGTCAACTACGTCGTCCTCGGCCTGTCCTTCGTGTTCGAGGGGGCGAGCTGGCTGGTGGCGTTCCGCGCCTTCCGCGCCGGGAACCTATCCGCCGGGCTGCTGGAGGCGGTGCAGCGCAGCAAGGACCCGACCATGTTCACCGTCCTGCTGGAGGACAGCGCCGCCCTCGTCGGCCTGCTGATCGCGGGCGTCGGCCTCGCCTGCGCGGAAATCTTCCAGCTCCCCCGCCTGGATGGCGTCGCCAGCGTGCTGATCGGCCTGGTGCTGGCGGGCGTGGCGGCGTTCCTGGCCGCCGAGTGCAAGGGCCTGATGCTGGGAGAGGCCGCCGACCCGGCGGTGCGCGAGGGCCTGCGCGGCATCGTGGCCCGCCACCCCGGCGTGCACGGCGTGAACGAGGTGCTGACCATGCACTTCGGCCCGCGCGACGTGCTGGCGGCGATCAGCCTCGACTTCGACGACGCCCTGCCGGCCGAGGCGGCGGAGCGGGCCGCGAGCAGCATCGAGCGCGAGATCAAGGCGGCGTTCCCCGAGGTGCGGCGGATCTTCGTCGAGGTGCAGAGCCGCGCGGCCCACCTGCAGGCGCAGCGGGAAACCGCGCCATTGGGCGAGGCCTGAGCAGGCATTTGTCGCTCGCGCCATCAATGCCTGTTCCCGCCGCGGACGCTACCTCTCAGTCCACGAGCGGAAAGTCCGCGAGGGCGCCCGGAGGAACGCCGAGGGCGTCCAGCAGCAGCAGGAACGCGCAGGTCGCAGCCAGGATCGCCGCCAGGAGCAGGGCGCCCCTTGCCGCCTCGCCCGGCCGGAAACCCGGCCAGCGCCGCGGTGCCGCCTGCCGCATGGCCCACAGGCGCAGGGACGCGCGGTCCTGCTCCGACCCCCAATCCTGCTCCGCCCCCCAATCCTGCTCCGCCCCTACGTCCTGTCTCGCACTCCGCTCCTGCATCCCTGGCGGCTGCCATTCCGAGACGTGCATCGCATCCTCCTGCCGTTGGCCGGACCCCCGGCACCGGCGGCATTTAGGCGCGCGCCATCCTGCGCGGCTGTGACCTCCGTCACTCCCCCCATTGATGCCGCATGTCCCCGCCTGCGCGCCGGGCGGCCGCGTGGCCATCCAGGCCATGGGCGCATCCAAGCCAAGGGGCACTCGAATCGGAACCGGATAGGATGTGCTCCTGGGTTCACCTGCGGCCACTTTCCTTCTAGTCTGCCTGTGCTTCCGATCCCGATGAGGGCTGAACCCAAGAACACCGGACGTATTGTGCACTGTGCGCGGGACCACACCGAAAAGCTCGACGCCGCTCACGGCCGTAGCGGCTCCGTGTCCTGCACCGTGCCGGCCGGGGCCGGCGCGTGATGCCGTCGCTGTCCCGCACGACCAAGTGCGACGTGCTGGCGGCCACGCCGCTGTTCGCCATCCTGGGGCGCGAGGAGCTGGCGGCGTTGGCCGACCTTTCGGGGGAGCGCCGTGTGGCGCGGGACGCCGTGGTCATGCGCCGCGGCGACCCGGACTGCTCGCTGCTGGTCCTGGTGCTCGGCCGTCTCCGCGCGGGGGCGGTGTCCATCGAGGGGCGGGAGGTCACGCTCGACCTGATGGAGCCGGGCGAGGTGCTGGGCGAGATCGCCCTGCTCGACGGGCGTCCGCGCAGCCTGGACGTGGTGGCGATGACGGACAGCCTGCTGCTTTCGGTGGAGCGGCGCGACTTCCTGCCGTTCCTGTGCGCCCGGCCGGGGCTGATGCTGCGGTTCATGGAGCTGCTCTGCGAACGTCTGCGCCAGAACAGCACGGCCTATGAGGACCTTGCCCTGTCGCCGCTCGCCGCGCGGCTGGCCCGGCTGCTGCTGGCGCTGGCCGAGGCGCACGGCGCGTCCACGCCGGACGGGGTGCAGATCCGCCTGGCGCTGTCGCAGCGCGACATGGCCGCGCAGGTCGCCGCGACGCGGGAGCGGGTGAACAAGCAGCTCCGCCAATGGCACGAGGCCGGGGTGCTGGGCGACCGGGACGGCCGCCTGGTGCTGCGTCAGCCGGCGGCGCTGCGCGCGCTGCTGGCATAGGCTGCGGGCCGGAGCGTTCCGCCTGCTTCTGGAATGCCTTGCGAAGAGCCGTTCAGATGAGTTGCCGCAGCGCCGCCGGGGTGAAGCCCTGCATCCCCGCCGCGTCGCCCGTATGCACCTTCGCCGCCCAGAGCGGGTCGGCCAGCAGCGCCCGGCCCACGGCGATCAGGTCGAACTCCCCGCGCTCGAGCCGGCGGAGGAGGCCGTCGAGGCCGGTGGGCCTGGAACCTTCGCCGTTGAAGGCGGCCACGGCATCGCCGGAAAGGCCGACAGACCCGACGCTGACCGTGGCGGCGCCGGTCAGCTTCTTGGCCCAGCCCGCGAAGTTCAGGCCGTCCTCGCCGTCGATGTCCGGGAACTCAGGCTCCCAGAAGCGGCGCTGCGAGCAGTGCAGGATGTCCACGCCTGCCTCCACCAAGGGGACGAGCCAGCCGGACATGGCGCCGGGCGTCGCGGCGAGCCGCACCGTGTAGTCCTGCTGCTTCCACTGGCTGACGCGCAGGCTGATGGGGAAGTCCGGCCCGACCGCCGCGCGCACGCCCCGCACCAGCTCGGCCGCGAAGCGGGCGCGTTCCGGCAGCGTGGCGCCGCCGAAGCGGTCCGTTCGCCCATTCGTGCCGGCCCAGAAGAACTGGTCGATCAGGTAGCCATGGGCGGCGTGGATCTCCACCAGGTCGAAGCCAAGCCGCCTGGCGTCGGCGGCGGCGCGCGCATAGGCGGCGATGGTGTCGGCGATGTCCTCGCCGCTCATCGCCACGCCGGCGGGCTGGCCGGGCGCGACCAGGCCGGACGGGCTTTCCACCGGAGCCGAAGGCACCCAATCGCTCATCGCGCTGGGCATGGACCCCACATGCCAGAGCTGAGGCCCCATCCTGCCGCCCGCGGCGTGCACCCCCTCGATCACCCGCCTCCAGCCCGCGAGCGCGTCGGCGCCGTGGAAGAAAGGGATGCCAGGCTCGTTCCGGGCGGCTGGCCGGTCCACCACCGTGCCTTCCGAAAGGATCAATCCCACCTCGCTTTCGGCCCGGCGCCGGTAGTAGGCGGCCACGTCCTCGCCCGGCACGCCCCCCGGCGAGCGGGAGCGGGTCATCGGCGCCATGACGATCCGGTTCCTCAGTTCGAGCGACCTCACGCGGAAGGGCTGAAACAGGGCTGCGTTCGGGGGCATCATCAATCGGGCACCAGCTATGTTGATGCCCACAAAGTATAGATCATATACCTGGTATCAAGGAGGCACTTATATGCAACCAGGTAGCCAAAGGGAAACCGGCATGTCGGAGCTCGGAACAAGGATCAGCAAGGCCACGGATTGCCCGCAGCGCCTGCTGCTCGACCAGATCGCGGACAAGTGGAGCGTGCTGGCCATCTCCGCCCTCAACGAGGGGCCTTTGAGGTTCAACATGATGAGGCGCCGCTTCGACGGCATCACGCAGAAGGCGCTGACGCAGACCTTGAGGCGCCTGGAACGGAACGGCATCGTGGAGCGGCGCGTCATCCCCGTCTCGCCGGTCGCCGTCGAGTACCGGATCACCGCCCTCGGCCGTACCCTGGAAGCGCCGTTCCGGGCGTTGTCCGCCTGGACCACCGACCACCTGGCGGACGTCGAAAAGGCCCGGCAGGCGTTCGATGAGCGTGCGGCTGGCTAGAAGGGCGCGCGTCTGGCACCATCGGGCGATGCCCGGTCTTCCCGTCCTGCCGGCCCCCAACCTTCCAGCTTTCATGCTGGCCGTCATCGTGCTCCTGCTGATCCCAGGGCCGAACGTCGCGCTGATCGTCGCGAACTCGGTCGCCTATGGGCGGCGCTACGGCCTGCTCACGGTAGCGGGCACCAGCACGGCCATGGTGGTGCAGTTGGGCCTGACCGGACTTGGCCTGGCGGGGGTGCTGAGCAGCCTCGGGCATGGCCTCGCCTGGGTGCGCTGGATCGGCGCCGCCTACCTCGTCTGGATCGGCGTCCAGCAATGGCGCGCGGCGCCCATCGACCTCACGCGGACGCCGCCGCAGCCGCGGTCGGCGCGGGCGGTCTTCGGCCGTGCCCTGCTGGTGTCGCTGACCAACCCGAAGACGCTGCTGTTCTACGGCGCGTTCTTCCCGCAGTTCGTGCGGCCCGGACCGGACACGGGCGCGCAGGTCCTGGCGCTGTCGGCGGTGTTCCTGGCGCTCGCGGTCGGCATCGACAGCCTATGGGCGCTCGCGGCCGCCTCGGCGCGCGGCGCGTTGGCGATGCGGGGGCGCCTGCGGAACCGGCTGTCCGGCGGCGTGCTGGTGGGCGCCGGGGTGGGACTGGCGCTCGCCCGGCCAGAATAGCGGGCGGGTCGGCGCGCGCCCCAGCCCGGCGGGCGCGGCGCCCAGCCGCACCACGATGGGCCGGTGGTCGGACGCCTGGCGGGACAGCGTTTCCGCGCCTGTGCACACCAGGCCGCGCACCAGGCAGCGGTCGATGCGGAGCGGCAGCATCTCGCCCGCCACGTGCGTCGGCTCCCGCGGGCCGACGTCGCGGAACCCTGGCAGCAGCGCCGGGCCGACCAGGTTGAAGTCGCCCAGCACCGCCGCCCGCGGCGGCAGGCTGCCTGCGATGGTCCGCAACTGCCGGCGGTTCAGCAACTGCCCATGCGACAGGTGCACGTTGGCGACGGAGAAGGTGCCGAGGTCGATCAACTGGCACACCCGCTCGAACATCGCGCCGGACGGCAGCTCCACCACGACCGGCGGCGGCAGCGGCACCGGACTCCACATCGCCAGCCCATGGATGCGGCCCGGCAGCAGCACCCGCCAGTAGCAGCCGCCGATCCGCGCCGGCAGGTCGTCGATGCGCTGGGTGGCTTCCTGCATCAGCAGCAGGGTCGGCTGCTCCCGCCGGGCCAGGCGCACCACGTCCTCCAGGCTGGCGCCCACCAGGCGCAGCAGGTTCCAGCTCACGATCTTGGCGAGCGGCCCGCGCGTCGGCTGGGTGGCGAAGGTGCGGCGTGGCCCGCGGAACAGCATGGTTCAGCTTCCCTGGGGTTCGGAGGTCAGGCCGGCGTCGGTGCCGGCGCGCAGGCGCCACGCGCGCACCAGCAGGGTCACGCCGGTCCACGCCGCCACCACGGCGATGGGCACCGTGAGCAGCCGCGGGATGAACACCGCCGCTGCGGCGAGCGCCAGCAGCACGCCGGCCGCCGCCGCCATGACCCGCGCCTCCGCCGGGCCGAGCGCCCGGTGGTTGGTGAGGGCTGCGCTCACCG
>CAXTTB010000204.1:0-6379 GCA_964246905.1 uncultured Acetobacteraceae bacterium
GCCTACATCGACTCCATGCCCGAGGGGCGGGTGGAGCTGTTCTCCCTGTCGCCGCTCGACCGCACCGGCGTGTCCTGCTGGAACGCGATCTTCCTGAACCGGGACGGCACGCGCTGGCACGGCGTGGCGCCGCACGGCGTCGGCTACGGCGTGGACGATGACGGCGCCATCATCGGCACGACGGGCGAGCTGGCGGAGGCGGTGCACTCCGCGACCGAAATCCGGCGCATGGAACGCAAGCGCGCCAGCTTCCACGCGCTGCGGGCCGAGGTGGGCGTGCGGCATGTTGCCGACCCCCTGACCCTGTGCCTGCCGGCCGGCAGCCCGGTGGATGGAGATACGACCCTGGAATGGGTGCCGGCCCGCCGCTGGCCCGGCGGCGAGACGGTGTGGCTGCCCATCGACATCGCGGCGTGCTCGGTGGGCGACCTGTCGCCGGGCTACGTGCCGTTCACGACGCCGATCACCAACGGGCTGGGCGCCGGGCCGACGCTCGACTTCGCCATCGGGCATGGGCTGTGCGAGCTGCTGCAGCGGGACGGCAACGGGACCGGGTTCCGCGCGATGGACCGCGGCATCGCGCTCGACCTGGGCGACGGGCCGGCCGACCCGCGCACCCGCGCCTTGCTCGACCGGCTGCGCGCCTTGGGCATCGAGGTGATCCCGAAGTTCGCCACCACCGAGTTCGGCACCGCCAACGTGTACTGCGTCGGTGCGGAGCGGGACGGGGTTGCGGCGCCCTACCCGATCATGGTGACGGCGGCGGGGGAGGCGGCGTCGCTCGACCGCGAGCACGCGCTGCGCAAGGCGGTGTTCGAGTTCGCCGCCGCCCGGATGCGGAAGGTGTTCAGCCACGCGCCGCTGACGGACATCGCGGGCGTGGCGCCGCCGGGCTACCTGGAGCGGTTCCGCGCCTATCACACGCTGGGCGGCGAGGAGAGCCGCAGCCTGCGCGCCATGGTGGAGTGGCTGGGCCTGGACCAGCGCTCGCTCAAGGCGCTGTTGGCCGACACCGTGCTGTCCCGGCGCTCCGTGCAGCGGTTCGATGCGCTGCCGACCTGGGACGGCCCGCTGTCCGGCACCGGGTTGGTGCAGGAACTGGCCCGGCGCTTCGCCGCGGTTGGCATGGAGATCCTGTATTTCGACTACTCGCCGCCGCACGCGCCCGGCGTGCACGTGGTGAAGGCCGTGGTGCCGGGGCTGGAGGTCGAGACCATGAGCTCCCCCCGCAGCGGCGCGCGGGGGGGGCGCACGCTGAGGGCGCGCGGCCGCCCGTGGGGCGGCCGGGGCCCGCCGCCCCCCGGCGCCGCCCCGGTGCGCCTGCCGCCCGACGCGGCGGGACGGCTGGGCGGCGACCCTTGGCTGGACGTGGCGGCGGTGGACCGCATCGTCGGCGGGCTGTATCCGCTGTATCGGGAACCCGAGGTGCATAGCGCGCCCATCGCGATGGAACGGCCGTGACGCTGCGTTTCGCCTACAACACCAACGGCGCCGCCAACCACCGGCTCGACGACGCCTTGGCGCTGATCGCGGACGCGGGCTACGACGGCGTGGCGCTCACGCTCGACATCCACCACCTGGACCCGTTCGCGGAGGACTTCGCCGTGGAGCGCCGGCGTGTCGCCGCGCGGCTGCGGCATCTGGGCCTGGGCTGCGTCGTGGAGACCGGGGCGCGCTTCCTGCTGGACCCGCGCGCCAAGCACGAGCCGACGCTGCTCACGGCCGACCCGGATGGGCGGGCACGCCGGGTCGAGTTCCTGTTCCGCGCGCTGGAAGTCGCTGCCGAGACGGGAGCGGATGCCATGTCGTTCTGGGCGGGCGTGCCGAAGCCGGGGGTGGCGCCCGGCGACGCCCGGGACTGGCTGCGCCACGGCGCCGAGCAGGTGGCGCGGCGGGCCGAGGCCCTGGGTGCCACCGCGGCGCTGGAACCGGAACCCGGCATGTTGGTCGAGACCGTCGATGACTGGGCGGCGCTGGCGATCCCCGGGTTGCGTCTGGCGCTCGACACCGGGCACTGCATCGTCACCGGCGAGCGCGACCCGGCCGCGGCGGTGGCGGAGTTCGCGCCGCATCTCGGCACCGTGACCATCGAGGACATGAAGCGCGGCGTCCACGTCCACTTGCCGTTCGGCGAAGGCGACATGGACGTGCCCGGCGTGCTGCGCGCCTTGCAGGCCGTCGGCTTCCAGAAACTGGTGTGCGTCGAGATGTCGCGGGAAAGCCACCGCGCCGACACGGTCATCCCGGCCTCCCTGGCGTATTTGAGGGCCGCCGCATGAGGATCTGCTTCGTCAGCCGGCGGTTCTTCCCGGCGATCTCCGGCATGAGCGTGTATGCGCTGAACCTGCTGCGCGAGCTGGTCGCGGCCGGGCACGACGTGACGATGATCAGCCAGTACCGCGGCGATGCGTTCGGCCGCAAGGTGTACGGCGGCGGCCCGCCGCCCGCGGTCCCCGGCGTGCGCGTCATCGGCCTGGAGCAGCTCGGCGAGCAGGACGGCGGCGACTTCGAGCGCGACGTCGCCGCCATGGTGGACGCCGTGACGGCCGAGCACGCGCGCCAGCCCTTCGACGTGCTGCATGCCCAGTACGGCTACCCCTGCGGCTGGGCGGTGCTGGAAGCGTCGCGCCGGCTCGGCGTGCCCAACGTGGTGTCGATCCAGGGCGGCGACGGGCATTGGGTCGGCAGTTGCTGCGAGACGCACCGGCTGGCGATGACCCGGGTGCTGGACCACGCGGGCGCGGTGCTGATCGGCTGCGACTCCTTCGCGGAGGAGGTGGTGCAGCGCCTCGGCACCGACCGCGCCCGCTTCACGGTCGTGCCCGGCGCCGTCGAGATCGACCGTTTTTACCCGGACTCAGCGCGTGGGGAAGCCGATCCGCCCGTCATGCTTTACCACGGCCGGGTCGATGCGCGGAAAGGCGTGCTGGACCTGCTGGATGCCGCGCGCCAGTTGCGGGACAGCGGGGACCGCTTCCGGCTGCTGATCTCCGGGATCGGGCCGACCTTCGAGGAGACCGCCGCCGCCATCCCGCGGCTCGGCCTGGGCGGCCTGGTGGAGATGACGGGGTATGTCGAGTATGCCGACGTGCCGGACGTGTACCGCCGGGCCGACATCTTCGTCTCCCCCACCTACGCCGAGGGGTTCAGCAACACCATCCTGGAAGCCATGGCGACCCGGCTGGCCATCGTGTCTTGCCGGTCCGTCGGCGTGGTCGATTGCATCCGCGACAACGAGAACGGCCTGCTGACCGAACCTGGCGACCGCAACGGGCTGGCGGAGGCGCTGCGCCGCGTGCTGCGCGACGGCGCGCTCCGCCGGCGCCTGGCGGACGCGGCGCTGGAGGAATGCCGCGCGGTCTATTCGTGGTCCAAGGTCGGGCGGCAGATCATGGACGTTTACGCCGATGTCGTGGGTCAGAAGCCGGACCTGCATTGGTCGCCGGACCTGCCCGTCACCCCCTGCCGGTTCCGTGCCGAGCCGCATCTGCTGTAGATGCCGACCGCGCTGGTCCTGTCCCCGCACCTCGACGACGCCGCGTTCTCCTGCGGCGGCCTGATGGCGCTGCTGGCCGATGCCGGGTGGCGCTGCGTCATGGCCACGGCCTTCACCGCGACCGTGCTGCCCGCGACGGGGTTCGCCCTGGCCTGCCAGCTCGACAAGGGCCTGGGGCCGGAGGTCGATTACATGGCGCTGCGGCGGGAGGAGGACCGGGCGGCGGCAACCATCCTGGGCGTGGCCGACCTGCGTTGGCTCGGCCTGCCGGAAGCGCCGCACCGGGGCTACGAATCGGCCGCGGCCCTGTTCGGCGCGGTCCGGGAGGACGACGCGGCGTGGCGCCCGCTCGCGGACCGGATCGCGGCGCTCCTGGAGGAACTGCGGCCGGACCTGGTGCTGGCGCCGCAGGGACTCGGCAACCACGTGGACCACCGGCAGATGATCCGCGCCGTGCGGCAAGCCTCGCTGCAGCATCTTGCCTTCTACCGTGACACGCCCTACGCACTCCGAGACACAAACGCCGTGTCGGACCTTCTCATGCCTGGGCTGCGGGAGTGCGCGCCGGGGATCGCTGCTGGGCTGGAGCGCAAGGTCGCGGCCTCCTGCGCCTACGGCAGCCAAATCGGCTTCCAGTTCGGCGGACCCGCCCGGCTCGCGGCGGCGCTGCGGGAGTTCGCCGTGCGTGAGGGCCAGGGCCGCCCGGCGGAACGCTTCCTGGCGTCGCCGGGCGCCTTGGATCTGCTGTCAGGCAGCCATTAGGCGGCCATATTGTAGGGGTAAGATCATTGCCGTCTCACCTCCCTTTTGGGTACAGGTCATACCGGCAATGAAGATGCAACCGCTCCGCGACTCCCTCCCGATGGATCAGGCGGCCGCAAGCCTTTGCCGGGTCAGCACGCTTCGCGCAGCGCCGGGCTGGCTGCGGCGCGCGGCCTTCGTCGTGCCGGTCCTTGGCGCCACGGCGCTGGCCACGGTGTTGGCCGTCCTCATCACGGCGGGCATCGCCGATCCGCTGCGCTGGCCGCTGCTGGCGCTGCTGGCGGTCAACGTGCTGTATGCGGCGCTGACTGGCTGGCCGGCGGTGCTGGGCTTCCTGGCCCGCCTGTCGGGCCGGGCGCTGCGTGTCTCGGCGGCGCCGTCCGGGCAGAGCCGCACGGCGCTGGTCATGCCCATCCACCAGGAGGACCCGCGCGCCGTGTTCGCGGCGATGGAGGTGATGGCCCAATCCATCGCCGCCTCCGGAATGCGGAACATCGACCTGTTCGTGCTGTCCGACACGCATGACCCTGCCATCGCCGCGGAGGAGATGCGGGCGTTCACCGCGTTGCGTGCCCGCGTGCCCGCGCTGCATTACCGGCGGCGTCTCAACAACGCCGGCCGCAAGGTGGGCAACCTGCTGGACTTCTGCGCCACCTGGGGCGGCTCCTACGATTACATGGTCGTGCTCGACGCCGACAGCCTGATGGGCGCCGGCACGGTCGCGACCCTGATCGGCCTGATGGACGCGAACCCCGGGGTCGGCATCGTGCAGAGCGTGCCGTACCCGGTGGGGCGGGAGACGCTGTTCGCCCGGGTGCAGCAGTTCGCGGCGCGGCTCTACACGCCGATGCTGGTGGAGGGCCTGACGTTCTGGCAGCAGGGCGACGGCAACTACTGGGGCCACAACGCCATCGTGCGGATCACGCCCTTCGTCGCGCATTGCGGCCTGCCCGTGCTGCCGGGGCGGGAGCCGTTCGGCGGGGAGATCCTGTGCCACGACGTGGTGGAGGCCGGGCTGATGCGCGGCGCCGGGTGGGACGTGTGGGTGCTGCCGCAGGTGACGGAGAGCTACGAGGCGCTGCCGGCCAACCTGGTCGATTACGCCAGCCGGGAGCGCCGGTGGTGCCAGGGCAACCTGCAGCACGCCCGGTTGCTGGACCATCGCGGGCTGCGCCCGGTCGGCCGGTTCCATCTGGGCTACGGCGTCCTGCACTACGTGTCCGGCCCGCTGGCGGTGCTGTTCCTGCTGCTTGCGACGCTGGACGCGGCGATGGGCGGCGGCTTCGTGCCCGCCTTGCTGCTCGGCGCCGGGGCGGCGCACACCGCCTTGGCCGCGCTGGTGCTCGGGCTGCTGTATGCCGGCAAGCTGCTGACCCTGGGGACGGTGCTGTTCGACGACCGGGAGGCGCGCTCCTTCGGCGGCCGTGCCCGCCTGCTCGCCAGCGCGGCGCTGGAGCAGGTGGCGGCGCTCGGCATCTCGGCCACGCTGATCGTGTTCTACACCCGCTACGTCTTCGCCCTGCTGCTCGGCCAGACGGTCCGCTGGGACGCGCAGCCGCGCGACAACCGCGGCGTGTCCTGGGCGGAGGGCTGGCTGCGGCTGCGCGGCACGTTGGCGGTGGGCGTGGGCTGGCTGCTGCTGCTGATGCAGGCTGGCCCGGCGATGCTGGCGTGGTGCGCGCCGCTGGTGTTCGGGCTGGTGACGGCGCTGCCCCTGGCGATCTGGTCCAGCCGGACGGCGCTCGGCGGCCTGGCCCGGCGGTGGGGCCTGTTCCTGACGCCGGAGGAGCTGTCGCCGCCGCCGGTCCTGCGGGCCTACCAGCGGGCGATGGCCGGGCCGCTGGCGCCTGCGCGTTCCCACGCCGCCTTGACCGGGCTGCACCTGGCGCCCAGCAGCGCGGACGGGGACTGACCCGGTGCGCTGGGCCGCCGCTGTCCTGCTGCTCCTGTGCGCGACGGTGCGGCCCGGCCAGGCCCAGGGCGGCCTGTCCGCCGCCGACCGCGCGTCGATCCAGGACGTCATCACCCGGCAGATCGACGCCTTCCGGCATGACGACGCGGACGCCGCCTTTGGCTTCGCCTCGCCGGGCATCCAGGACCAGTTCGGCACGCCGGGCCGCT
>CAXTTB010000205.1:0-6370 GCA_964246905.1 uncultured Acetobacteraceae bacterium
GGTTGCACGGCAGGCCCTGGTCGAGCCGCCCGGCGGCGGCCAGGGGTAGGAGTTGGGGGGGGGGGCGCTGGGGGGGGCTAGCTGGGCGGGGTGGTGGGGGGCGAGGCGGCTGGGGTGCTGCATGGGGGTCCTTTCTGGGTGGTGGAGTGTGGCGCTTACCGCTCGGGTGGTTCCAGCCCCATCGTCTCCAGCGTGGGCTGAACTTCTGGTGAGGCGATGTACTGGACCAACTGCTTCGCCAGGTCCGGTTGCCTGGACCGCTTGGCGACCGCCGCGGCATAGGGGGTGAGCAACTGCACCTCCTGCGGCAGGCGGCCCGCAAACGCTGCTCCCTTGACCGGCAGCAGCTCGGCGACCTCCTGGAAGCCGATCTCGACCTTGCCCTGGGCCACGATCTCGCCCACGGGGGTCGCCTGGATCTTGCGCGCCCGGCCCTGCATCTGCTGCCCGATGCCGAGCCTCTTGAACAAGGCGCTTTGAATATAGACCCCGCTTGCGCTGTCCGAGTACGCGACGGACTTCGCGTCCAGCAGCACCTGGCGCAGCTTCGCTACCGTGGAGATGTCCGGCACGGGCGCGCCCTCGCGCACCGCCATGCCGATGGGGGAGAGCGCGATGCGGGTTTCGCTGCCGGGCACCGTCTCGCCCTGCTCCGCCAGCTTGTCGAGCGCCGAGCCGACCATCACCAGCACGTCGTCCGGCTCGCCGCGGGCCAGGCGGTGCGGGATCGTGTCGTGGGTCGCGCCCTCGGACGGGCCGGGCACGGTGACGAGGCGGCTGCCCGTCCGCTGCTCGAAGGCGGGGGACAGGGCCTCGTAGGTGGACTTGAAGCCGCCGGAGATCATGACGATGACGTCGGCGGCCTGCGCGTGGCCCGGCACGGCGGCCACCGCCGCCAGGACGGGCGCATGGTATCTCGGGGGCATGGGCGTCGTCTCTGCTGCTGGAAGGGTCAATGGGTCAGCCAGATCAGGAAGGCGAGCGAGGGGATGCTCAGGACGTTGCTGTAGAGCAGGACCGATGCGTTCTTCTCATCGGTCTTGTAGCGGCTGGACAGGATGACCTGCATCGGCGCCGCGGCGAGGCCCAGGGCGAGCATCGTCACCTTGCGAAGGTCCCCGGCCTGTCCGATGCCGGTCGGCGCGGCGAAGGCGAGGACCGGGATGACGGGCAGGCGGGCCACCGTGTCCTCGTCCCGCCGCCACCCGGCCACCATGCCGAGCGCCAGGGTGACGATGACCGGGAGCAGCGCGCCCAGGATCACGCCGAGCATGGCAGGCGCCCTCCTGCCGCGTCATCTGGCCCGTTGCAGCACACGGTCCACCATGGCCTCCGACAGGCCGAGGTAGCTCTCCGGGTCCGTCAGCTTGCGGATCTCGCCCTCGGACAGCTCCGCCGTCACGTCCTTGCGGGCGAGCAGCAGGTCGGTCAGGCTCTTGTCGCCCATCGCCGGGTCGTGGCAGATGGCGTAGAGCACGTCATGCGCGCGGTCGCGCCCGAGCTTGGGGGCGAGGCCCATCATCACCGCCTCCGACACGATCAGGCCGCGCGTCATGTCGAGGTTGGCGCGCATCCGGTCGGCGTGCACCTCCATGCCTTCCAGCACGAAGCACGCTTGGGACAGCGCGCCCCCGGCCAGCGTGAACACGTCCGGCAGGGCGATCCACTCGATCTCCCACGGGCCGGTCGCGCGCTCATGGTCCTCGACCATGGCATCGAGCAGCGCCGCCACGCCCTGCCGCACGGAGGCCGCGCAGGCGTGGATGTAGCAGCAGGAGATCGGGTTGCGCTTCTGCGGCATGGTGGAGGAGGAGCCGCGGTTGGCGACGAACGGCTCGGCTGCCTCGCCCACCTCCGTCTGCATCATCAGCTTGAGGTCGGTGGCGAACTTGGCGAGCGTGCCGGTGAGCAGGCCGAGGAAGCAGCCGGCCTCGGCGATGCGGTCGCGCTCGGTGTGCCAGGCGATCTCAGGCTGGGCGAGGCCGATCTCGCGGGCCAGCGCCGCCTGCACGTCCAGGCCCTTGTCCCCGAGCGAGGCCAGCGTGCCCACGGCGGCGCCGAACTCGAACACCTCGATGCGCGGGCGGATCTCGGCGAGCCGCTGCTTGTGGCGCAGCAGCGTCGCCAGCAGCCGGGCCATCTTGAAGCCGAAGGTCATCGGCACCGCCTGCTGCAGGTTGGAGCGCCCGGCCATGGGCGTGCTGCGGTGCTCCCGCGCGAGCTTCGCCGCGGCGGCGATGGCGCGGTCGAGGTCGCGGGCGATCAGGTCGAAGGAGGCCTTGACCTGCAAGACCGTCCCGCTGTCGGTGATGTCCTGGGTGGTGGCGCCCCAATGGCAGTACTTGCCCGCGTCGCCCTCGCAGAGATGGGCGATCTGGTGCACCAGGCCGAGCACGGGGTAGCCGATCCTGAGCGTCTCCTCCGCGTAACGCGCGAAGTCGATGTTCTCGACCCGGCACACGCGGGTGATCTCCGCCGCCGCTTCCTTGGGAATGATGCCGAGCGACGCCTGCGCGCGGGCGAGGGCGGCCTCCCAGTCCAAGTACTTCTGCGTGCGGAACTCGTCCGACCACACCTCGCGCATCGCGGCGCTGCCGAAGATGTCGCGGAAGATCAGGGAATCGATGGCGCTGGCCGGCATCGCTGTGGTCCTTCTGCTGGCCGAATGCCTGGAGCGCCCCGGCGCCGCGTCACACGGCTGACGCAGCGCCAGACGCCTTGCGTCCTGCGAGCCGAAACCTTTCCGGGCCTGCTTCAGGTGAAGGCGGGGTTCGCCTTGCCGGTCTCGGCGTACTCCTTGAGGCGTCCCATGAGGATGCCCCAGAGCGTGTTGCAGGTCGCGAACGCCTCGTGCCCCTCGGGCCAGCCGTCATGGTCGCATTCGAGCACGGTCTGGCCGCCCTGGCCGGTCAGCGCGTAGGTGACGGAGGTGCCCTTGGCCGAGCCGGGGCCTTCCAGGCACTCCCAATGCACGTGCGTGGCCGGCTTGAACGCCGACATGCGCCAGCGGAACGGCTCCTTGCCGCTGAACGACATCTTGACCTCATGGCCCTCGCTGACCTGGCCCTCGACGTGCGGGGTGAACCAGGACTGCAGCCCGGCCTGCGTGGTGAGCGCCTGGTAAACCTGGTCCGGCGCGGCGTGCAGGCGGATCTTATGGGACGACTTCGCCATGGGTGCTCTCCTGTGCTGAGTGGTAGGGGTTCGGGTCGCGCGATGGACGGGGCGCGCCCTGCCACCGCGGGAACAGGTCGAGGTCCAGCTCGATGTCGAGCATGTCGAGGACCCGGTTGACGCTCTGGTCCACCACCTCGGCGAGCGTCGCCGGGCGGTGATAGAAGGCCGGCATCGGCGGCATGACCACCGCGCCGATCTCCGCCACCTGCACCAGCAGGCGCAGGTGCCCGAGGTGCAGCGGCGTTTCGCGCACCAGCAGCAGCAGGCGGCGCCGCTCCTTGAGCACCACGTCGGCCGCCCGCAGCAGCAGGTTGTCGGAGAACGAGGTCGCGATGCCGGACACGGTCTTCATCGAGCACGGCGCCACGACCATGCCGGCGGGACGGAAGGAGCCGGAGGAGATGGCGGCGGCGATGTCGCTGGAGCGGTAGGTGCGGTCGGCCAGGGCCTCCACGCGCTCGACGGAGTAGTCGGTTTCCAGCAGGATCGTCCGCCGGGCTGCGGGGCTGAGCACCAAATGGGTTTCCACGTCCGGCACGCCTTGCAGCACCTCCAGCAGGCGGATGCCGTAGATCGTGCCGCTGGCGCCGGAGATGCCGACGATGAGGCGCTTCACGACGGCACCCCTGGCGCGTCCCACTGCAGGAAGGTGACGGGCACGCCGTCGGGGTCGCGCAGCGCGAACAGGCGGGCGCCCCAGGACACGGCTTGCGGCGCCGGCGCCGCCACGGCCAGGCGGCGGTGCGCGGCGTCGATGTCCGGCACCTCCACCACCACGTGCACGCGGTCGCCCGGCGTGCCGAGCGGCAGCGGCGCGCGTTCGCGCCGGTTGTCCAGGACCTCCAGCCGAAGGCCGCCGCCCAGGTCGAACCGCTTGCCGCGCCCGTGCGCCCGGTCCCACTCGGCCGCCACGGGGAAGCCGAGCAGCTCGCCGTAGAACTGCGCCACCGCGTCGAACTCGTTTGTCGCAAGCGCCACGTAGCTCATTCCGCTGCCGCCAGCCGGGTGGGCGCGCAGGCCGGCAGCACCTCTTCCATCAAGAGGTGCAAGCTCCGCTCCCAGGCCGCACGCTCGGCCGAAGCGTCGTAGGACACCGCGAGCAGCCGGCCGAAGCCGCCCACCGCGTGCTGCAGTTCGTTGATGCGCCGCGCCACGGTCGCGGGGGAGCCGACGAGCCACAGGTGGTCGGCGAGGTAGTCGAGCGTCAGGGCCGCGTCGGGCATCGCCGGGTCGGTTTTCAGCATCGGGCCGAGACCGAGGCCGAGGTACACCGGCAGCAGGAACTCCCGCCAGCAGCGCCCCATGATGCCGCCCGTCGCGAGGTGCCGGGCCTCCTCGTCCGTGGGCGCCACGTAAACGTCGCGGATGATCCGCCACTCGCCGCGGTCGGGCGTGCGGCCCGTCGTCGCGGCGCCGGCGGCCACGGCGTCCCAGTGCCGCGCGGTGACGCCCGGGTCCGGGCTGACGCTGAGGCTCACGGGGATGTAGCCGCGGGCGCCCGCGAGCTTGTGGTTCTCCGACCCTGGCGTCAGTCCGGCGATCGCGACCGGCATGTGCGGCGCCTGGAACGGGCGCATGTGGTAGCCGAGGCCGGGCAGGTCCGACGCCGGCGCCTTCGTGGACCAGAACTCGCCCTGGAAGTCGCGGGGGCCGTCCGTCCACAGCCGGGTCATGATGTCGAGCGATTCGAACGTCATGCGCCGGTTGCGCCCGCCGGCGGTGTCCACGCCGAACAGCGCATGGTCGGTCGGCAGCGCGCTGACGCCCACGCCCAGCGCGAAGCGGCCCTGCGCCATGTGGTCGAGGTAGGCGGCCCGGTGCGCCAGCTCGACCGGGTGGTGGTAAGGCAGCAGGTGGCCGAGCGTGCCCAGGCGGATACGGCGCGTGCGCGGCAGCGCCTGGGCGATCAGCAGGTCCGGCGCCGGGCACGGTTCCCACAGGGCGGTGAAGTGCTCGCCGATCCACGCCTCCTCGAAGCCGAGTTGGTCGAGCCGTTCCAGCTCCTCCAGGTCCCAGGCCTGGCCTTCGGCCACCGGGGTTTCGGGCGCGTGGGTGGGCATGAGGAAGGCGCCGAACCGCATGATGCTCAGCCCTGGGGATCGTTGACGAAGTCGGTGTCGGAGAAGGTGTAGGGGTAGTCCGGGCGCTGGTCCGCCATGCGTCCGAGCTTGGGGCGCAACTGGCCGAAGGCGCGGTACACGGCCGGGTAGGGCTGGGCGGCGAACTCGGCGATGATCTCGGCCCAGGTGCGCGGCCTTTCTTTCATCATGGCCGTCATCCGCTTGACGATCTCGGCCTCGCTCATCGGCTCCGTGTCCTTGCCCACGTCGAGCGGCTCCGACACCACGGCGGCGGCGTAGGCGAAGGGATCGACGCCCTTGGCCACCGGGATCGTGCAGTCGAACCCGGCCTTGAACACGCTCACCGGCGGCGCGTCCGTGCCGAGGCTCGGGTCCAGCGGCAGCATGTTCATGCCCGGCAGGATCATGATGCCCTTCTCCGGGTTGAACCGCCACGCCTGCGCCCACATCACGCGCTCGGGGTTGTAGATGTCCACGTCGTCGTCGAACACGTAGGCGACCTTCGGCATCCACTGCCGCGTGCCGGACAGCATGATCGCCAGCGCCTGCTTGGCGTCGCCGCCGGAGCGGCCCTTGATGCTGCAGTAGCCGATGTTGGAGCAGCCGCCCGGCGGCAAGTACACGTTCTGCACCAGGATGCCGGCGCGTTGCAGCGCCAGGTAAAGGTCGCCCTCGATGGCCGGCTGGAACGCCGACATGTCGGTGCGCCCGGGGTGCAGGCCGCCGATGGTCGCATACTGGTAGATGGCGTTCTTGCGGTGGGTGATGCAGTCCACCACGAAGCGGTTGTTGTGCGGCAGGCCGCCGCCATAGGTGCCGGTGTACTCGCCGTACGGCCCCTCGTCATGCACCCAGCCCTCGCTGGTGATGACCCGGCCCTCGATGACGATCTCCGCGTTGGCGGGCACCGTCAGGTCACTCGTCTCGCACTTCACCAGCTTGGCGGGATGCTCGTAGAAGCCGCCCATCACGTCCCAGTCGTCCACGCCGGGCCAGCTCACCATGGAGGCGACCTTGTCGAGCGTGGGTCCGCCGATCAGCACGGCGATGGGCATGTCGCGGCCCTTGTCGCGGAACTGCTCGGCGGCGATGCGCGCCCGGTGGGTGGCGTT
>CAXTTB010000206.1:0-6343 GCA_964246905.1 uncultured Acetobacteraceae bacterium
CCGCTCAACGCATCACGCCCACCATCAGGGTTCAGGCCCTGTGGAAATCCTGGAAACGCAGGTTGTTCGACGTGTAGTAGGTGAAGCCCTTCAGGGTCTTCTTCCGGGCCAAGGCGTACTTCGGATAGGCGATCAGGCCCCATGGAGCCTCCGCCATGACGATGCGCTGCACGTCGTCGTAGATCTTCGTCCGCTCGGCATCGTCCGTGGTCAGCAGCCCGCGCTCGATCAGCTCGTTCACCTGCGGGTTGCTGTAGTTGCTGTAATCGACGTAGCTCTTGTCGTCGAAATACAGCGACGTGGCGTAGCCGGGGTCGGGCGTCCATGGGCTGTCCAGGTAGAAGATGATCGGCTTCTCGCGCTTGGTGACGTTCTCGTAGAACACGCCGGCCGGAAGCTTCTCCAACTGCACGTTGACGCCGATCTTGCGCAGGGAGGTCTGCAGGATCAGGGCGATCGGCTCCTGCACCGGGTCGCCGGCGTTGTAGCTGATGGTGCTGGAGAACCCGTCCGGCAGCCCGGCGGCCGCGAGCAACTGCTTGGCGCGGTCCAGGTTCAGGTCGTAGTCGAAGTACTGCGGGTCCGCCATCGGGTAGATGTACGGCACCGGGGCGGTCAGCTTGTCCGCCAGGCCGTAATAGACCGTCTTCACGATGTCGTCGTGCGGGATCGCGTGGTTGATGGCCCGGCGCACGTCCACGTTGTCGAACGGCTTGATCCTGGCATTCAGCTCCAGCCAGATCATCGAGGACGCATTGACGGTGTCCACCGCGAGCGTGCGCGAGGTCCCGAGCGACATGTACTCCCGCGGCTGCAGGAACTGCGCGATATCGACCGCACCCCCTTGCAGCAGGGACAGGCGGCTGGCCGAGCTTGGCACCTCCCGCATCACCACGGTGCGCATGAACGGCGTCTCGTCCCAGTAGTCCTCCCGCGCCTGGA
Source organism: uncultured Acetobacteraceae bacterium (assembly GCA_964246905.1). Classification (GTDB taxonomy): domain Bacteria; phylum Pseudomonadota; class Alphaproteobacteria; order Acetobacterales; family Acetobacteraceae; genus CAHJXG01. The sequence goes on from CAXTTB010000206.1 coordinate 943, forward strand.
ACACCGCCTGCTGCCCGCGCACGATCTGCGACAGCCTGTAGGGTCCGAAGCCGGCGCTGTCGTTCTTGAGGAACTGCACGCCCCAGGGGTCGTCGGCGCCGCCGGCCTGTTTCAGCTTCGTGCTGTCGTAGATCGGGTTGGCGAGGTTGCATTGCTGCTTCAGCAGCAGCGGGTTGGGCGTCTCCAGGGTGAAGGAGACCACGTGGTCCGCCTCCACCTTGATCTGCTCCGGCGTCTTGAGGCCGAGCACCGCGGTCTGGAAGATGCCTTGGCCCTTCAGGTTGAACTTGCGGTCCCAGGTCCATTTCACGTCGGCCGCGGAGAGCGTGTTGCCCCAGTTGCTCTTGACGCCCTGGCGCAGCGTGAAGGTCGCTTTCAGCCCGTCCGGCGAGATCTCCCAACGTTCGGCGAGCCGCCCGCGCAGCGCCAGGCCGTTCGGGCGGTCGCCGTGCACGCCGATGTCTTCGCGCATGACGCCGGGCGCCTTGGGGTCGGGCATCTTCTCGTAGGCCAGCAAGTCGTCATACAGCGCCCCGAGCGCGTCGATGGAGCCGAGGCTCACGTCGAACTCGATGTCGAGGCCTTGCGGCGTCGCCGGGCTGGCGATGACCAGGGTGCGCGCGGCGTCCTGGGCGCGGGCCGGACCCGGCCGTGACGCGACGCCGATCCCTGCGGCGGCGCCGAGCGCCGCGGCGCCTTGCAAGAGGTCCCGGCGCGATGGGCGGGGCCGGCCTGTTTGGCGCTGCGACATCGGCCACCCTCTCCATTCAACATGCCGGGCAGGCATCCGGCCGTGGTCTGACCAGTTGTCAACTTCTGCTGAACCGAAGCCTACGCCCTGTCCCTTGGGGCTTGTCAAGCCGTGTTTTCTTTGGCTGAATACTGGTCAGAAAACCTGCGGCTGATGAAGCTTTGGTCAGTCCAGGGTCAATGGACCGACCAGCAAGGGAGCGTTTCCGCACGATGGACCGGCCGGTCGCACTCGTCCCGCACACCACCGCGCGCCGCATCCAGGAGATGATCCGGGCCGGCGAACTCCGCGAAGGCGAGCTGCTGCCGTCGCAGCGCGAGCTGTCGGAGCGCCTGGACGTGAGCCGTTCGTCGCTCCGCGAGGCGCTCTCGGTGCTGGAGACCCTGGGCGTGGTGCAGACCGAGCCGCGCCGCGGCACGCGCGTCATCGCGGCGGACGCCTCGGCCGGACCCGGCCTCCCGCGCTGGCGGTTCGGGAAACGGTACTCCCTGTCCGAGGTGTACCAGTTCCGCTTCGTGACCGAGGGCCACGCCGCGCGCCTCGCCGCGATGCGCGCCTCGCCCATCGAGCTTGCCGCCCTCCTGCGGAACCTCAAGGACTTCAAGGACGCGGTGCGCGAGCAGGACCTCGTCGCCAGTTCCCAGCTCGATTTCGGCTTCCACCGGCTCGTCATGGCATGCTCGGGGAACCGCGTGTTCGCCGACCTGTACGGCAGCTACGGCTCCGTGCTGCTGGAAAGCCAGCGCCTGCCGCTGACCCAGCGCGAGCGGCTGTGGGAACCCGTGACCGAGCACGGGAACGTGGCGCACGCCATCGAGCAGCGGGACCCGGACGGCGCGTGCTACTTCATGCACGTGCACATCATGCGGGCCGCCGACCGCAGCGGCGTCGCCTTGAGCGAGGCCGTGTGAGGCAGACAGACGCAGGAAAGGGGACGCGATGGCCAAGGAAATCTTCTGTTCGTTCGGGGTCGATGTCGATGCGGTGGCCGGGTGGCTCGGCTCCTATGGCGGGGAGGACAGCCCGGACGACATCTCGCGCGGCCTGTTCGCCGGCGAGGTCGGCAGCCTCCGCCTGGTGAAGCTGTTCGAGCGTTTCGGCATCAAGACCACCTGGTTCATCCCCGGGCACTCCATCGAGACCTTCCCCGACCAGATGCGCGCGGTGGTGGAGGCCGGGCACGAGGTCGGCATCCACGGCTACAGCCACGAGAACCCCATCGAGATGACGCCGGACCAGGAGGAGGCCGTGCTCGACAAGTGCATCGACCTCGTGACCAAGCTGTCGGGCAGGCGGCCCACCGGCTACGTGGCACCCTGGTGGGAGTTCAGCCCGGTCAGCAACGAGCTGCTGCTGAAGAAGGGCATCAAGTACGACCACAGCCTGATGCACAAGGACTTCGAGCCGTACTACGTGCGCGTCGGCGACGCCTGGACCAAGATCGACTACGCGAAGCAGCCGCAGGACTGGATGAAGCCGCTGGTGCGCGGGCGGGAGACCGACCTGATCGAGATCCCGGCAAGCTGGCACCTCGACGACCTGCCGCCGATGATGTTCATCAAGAAGGCGCCGAACAGCCACGGCTTCGCGAACCCGCACGACATCGAGCAGTTGTGGCGCGACCAGTTCGACTGGGTGTACCGCGAGTACGACTACGCCGTGTTCCCCATCACCATCCACCCCGACGTGTCCGGGCGGCCGCAGGTCTTGATGATGCTGGAACGGCTGTATAGCCACATGATCCGCCACCCCGGCGTGCGCTTCGTCACCATGGACGAGATCGCCGACGACTTCGCCCGCCGCTCCCCACGCCAGAAATAGCATGTGCGGCCTGTGCGGCACCCTGGGCGACGGCACCCACTGGGCGGACGGCGTCGTGCGCCCGGGGGAGCCGCCCGCCTCGGCGGTGCCGTGGCTGCGCCGCCGGGCGAGGCGTGAGCGCATGGCGCTCGGCAACGCGGTGCTGCGGCACTACGGGCTGTCGTTGGCGGACTGGCAGGGCAGCGCCTTCCTGCTCCGCAACCGCACCGGCGCCACCGGGATCGTGCAGGGCCTCGCCGACCTGTGGCCGGAGGCGGAGCGCATGGCCGGCACGCCGCTCGACCCGCTCGACCCGGCGCTGCTGGACGCGCTGGAGCGCCATGATGCCGGGTGACGCGCGCCTGCCCGTCAACATCCTGACGGGCTTCCTCGGCAGCGGGAAGACGACGGTGCTGCGCCACGTGCTGCGCGACCCGGCCTTCGCCGACACCGCCGTGCTCATCAACGAGTTCGGGGAAGTGGGGCTGGACCACCTGCTGGTCGGCACGCTGGAGGAGGCGCCGGTGCTGCTCGCCAGCGGCTGCATCTGCTGCAGCATCCGCGGCGACCTCAGCCGCGCCCTGCGCGACCTCCATGCCCGGCGGCAGCGCGGCGAGGTGCCGCCGTTCGGGCGCGTCATCGTCGAGACCACGGGCCTCGCGGACCCGACGCCGATCCTGGCGACCCTCACCGGCGACCTGGTGATCCGCCGGCATTTCCGCCCGGGCAACATCGTGGCGACGCTCGACGCCCTGCACGCGGAGCGCGGCCTCATGCGGCACGCCGAGGTCGCGCGGCAGGCGGCCATCGCCGACCGGCTGATCGTCACCAAGACCGACCTGGCCCCCGCCGGCGACGTCGCCCGGCTCCGGCAGCGGCTCCGCGGCCTGAACCCGGCGGCGCCGGTGGTGGAGGCCGTGCTCGGCGCCGTCGATCCCGACATCCTGCTCGGCCAGGACATCCACGCGGCCGGAACCAGGATGGCGGAGGCCCGGCACTGGATGCAGGGGGACGGGGCCTGGCCGCGCGGCGGGCACATGGAGGGCGGCGCGATCACCTCCTTCTGCCTGCGCCTGCCGGGACCGCTGGACTGGAGCGCCTTCGGCCTGTGGTTCAGCCTGTTGGCGCACCGGCACGGGGACAGGCTGCTCCGCGTGAAGGGTATCCTCCAGGTCGAGGACAGCGGGACGCCGGTGGCGATCCACGCGGTGCAGCACGTCATCCACGCCCCGGAACACCTGCCGGGCTGGCCGGACGCGGAGCGCGGCTCCCGCATCGTGTTCATCACGGAGGGGCTGGAGCGGGACGCCGTGGAGCGGTCCTTGCACGCCTTCCACCGCCTCGCGCGGGCGGCGCACCCCGGCGAGCAGCGGGAAAGCGTGGATGCGCCCGGCCCGGTCCAGGAGGCCTACTGATGGCCGATCCCCGACGGCGCAACCTCGTCGGCTATGGCCGCACCCGCCCGCACGCGGCCTGGCCCGGCCAGGCCCAGGTCGCCTCCGTGAGTTCGGGGAACGGGGCGCGCGGGTAGATGCCGGCGTCGTTGGCCAGCACGTCGAGGCGCCCCAGCGCGTCCCACGCCGCCCTGCACCAGCGCCGCCCGGCGCCCGAGCGCGCGCACGCTGTCCGCCGCCGCCGCCTCGTCGTCAAGCCAGTTGACGGCGACTTGCCGGCGACGTCCGCCCCCTCCCGCGCCAGCCCGGCCGCGACGGCCGCGCCGATGCCCTGCTGCGCGCCCGCCGGCCTGTCTTGGCATCGCGCACCGGCGCGTTGCAAAGATTTTGCCGCTTGCGCCGCCACGCGCAACGATGCATGGGCGGCCGAGGACATTTAAAGTGCCCGGCTTCCTTCCATGACCGCGATGACGTTATAACTAGGGGAGGTGGTGAGGGCGACCTCGCGCATGGGCCGCGCTGACCGGCGCAGCCGCAAGTAGGAGAGAACGATGGACGGAGACAACGCCGGCCAGTGCCCCATGCGGGGCGTGGCCTCCAACAACTCGACGGCCTGGCCGCGGTCCAACCAGGAATGGTGGCCGAACCAGCTCAACCTCAAGATCCTGCATCAGAGCTCGACCAGCGCCAATCCCCTGGGCGAGGTGTTCAACTACGCCGAGGAGTTCAAGACGCTCGACCTGGGCGCGGTGAAGCAGGACCTGTTCGCGCTGATGACCACGTCGCAGGACTGGTGGCCGGCCGACTACGGGACCTACGGGCCGCTGATGATCCGCATGGCGTGGCACAGCGCGGGCACCTACCGCATCGGCGACGGGCGCGGCGGCGCAGGCTCCGGCACGCAGCGGTTCGCGCCGCTGAACTCCTGGCCCGACAACGCGAACCTCGACAAGGCGCGGTTGCTGCTGTGGCCGATCAAGCAGAAGTACGGCCGCAAGATCTCCTGGGCCGACCTGATGGTGCTGGCCGGCAACTGCGCCATTGAGTCGATGGGCCTCAAGACGTTCGGCTTCGCCGGCGGGCGCGCGGACGTGTGGGCGCCAGAGGAGGACATCGACTGGGGTCCCGAGGACACCTGGCTCGGCGACCAGCGCTACAGCGGCGACCGCGAGCTGGCCGGCGACCTCGGCGCGGTGCAGATGGGGCTGATCTACGTCAACCCGGAAGGCCCGAACGGCAAGCCCGACCCGCTCGCCTCGGCCCGCGACATCCGCGAGACCTTCGGGCGCATGGCGATGAACGACGCGGAGACGGTGGCCCTGGTCGCCGGCGGCCACACCTTCGGCAAGAGCCACGGTGCCGCCAGCGCCGCGGAGCACGTGGGTCCGGAGCCGGAGGCGGCCGGCATCGAGCAGATGGGCCTGGGCTGGAAGAACAGCTTCGGCACCGGCAAGGG
>CAXTTB010000207.1:0-6343 GCA_964246905.1 uncultured Acetobacteraceae bacterium
GGCGCACGCCCTGGCCCGCGCGCACGCGACGCGGGGGCGCTTCCAACTGATCGAGGTCATGCTGCCGCGCGGCCAGACCTCGGACACGCTGGCCCGCTTCGTCGCCGGGTTCAAGGCGGCCCGCGAGCGGCCGGCAGTATAGGGAGAACGACCATGCATGAAGGCACCAGCCACGTCGCCGTCCTCGGCACCGGCACCATCGGCGCAAGCTGGGCGGCCTACTTCCTGGCGCGCGGCCTGTCCGTCGCCGCCAGCGACCCGGCGCCGCACGCCGAGGGCTTCCTGCGCCATTTCGTCGAAACCGCCTGGCCGACGCTGGAGCGCCTGGGCCTGCACCCCGCAGCCGACCCGGCCCGCCTGACCTTCACCGCCGACCCGGTGGCCGCGGTGGAGGGTGCGGGCTTCGTGCAGGAGAACGGGCCGGAGCGCATCGAGGTCAAGGTCGCGCTGTTCGAGCAGGTCAGCGCCGCGCTGCCGCCCGACGCCGTGATCGCGTCCAGCAGCTCGACCCTGCTGCCCACCGCCATGCAGGCGCGCACCCGCCACCCGGAGCGCCTGGTGCTGGGCCACCCGTTCAACCCGCCGCACCTGATCCCGCTGGTGGAGGTCGTCGGCGGCGAGCGGACGGCGCCTGAGGCGGTGGAGCGCGCGATGCGGTTCTACGCGGCCATCGGCAAGCACCCGATCCGCCTGAACAAGGAAATGCCGGGCCACGTCAGCAACCGCTTGCAGGCGGCGGTCTGGCGGGAGGCGGCCTACCTGGTCGAGCAGGGCGTCGTCAGCGTGGCGGACGTGGATGCGGCGGTGAGCCAGGGGCCGGGCCTGCGCTGGGCGATCATGGGGCCGATCATGACCTACCACCTGGGCGGCGGCGCCGGGGGGCTGCGTTACTTGATGGACCATATCACCGTGGACAAGCTGTGGCCGGAGCTGGGCACGCCGGAGATGACCCCCGCCTTCGAGCAGGCGCTGGTCGAGGGCGTGGAGGCGGAAGCGGATGGCAAGCCGATCCCCGAGATGGCCGCGGACCGTGACCGCAAGCTGGTGGCGATCCTGGAGGGGCTGCGGTAATCAGCCGAGCACCCGCCGCACCTCGGCCCGCAGCGCCGGCAGCACGTCGGTGACGAACCACGGGTTGTTCTTCTCCCACACGCCGGTCCGCCAGCTTGGGTGCGGCAGGGGGAAGTGGCGCGGCAGGTACTGGCGGAACTCCCGCACCCGGTCGGTCATCCGGCCCGGCCCCAGCGCGTCGGCCTGGGCGTAGCTGCCGACCAGCAGGGTGAGGCGCAGGCCCGGCATCGCGTCCAGCAGGCGCCGGCGCCACAACGGCGCGCATTCCGGGCGCGGCGGGCAGTCGCCGCCCTGCGGCAGGCGGCCCGGGTAGCACAGCCCCATCGGCAGGATGGCGATGCGCGCCGTGTCGTAGAACTCGTCCGGCGTCATGCCGAGCCAGGTGCGCAGCCGCACCCCGGACGCATCGGTCCACGGCGTGCCGCTCACGTGCACCTTGGTGCCGGGCGCTTGGCTCGCGATCAGGATGGTGGCGGTGGTGGACACGCGCAGGATGGGCCGGGGTCCTAAAGGCAGCACGGCGGCGCAGTTGATGCAGGCCCGGACTTGGGCCGCGAGGTCGTCAAGGGTCATTGTGTCTAGACATGGTGCATCTCGGAAAGTTTTCAGCTACCTAATTCGCCTCTGCAAGATTGGGCGACAACATGGATGAAAGCCCAATAAGGGTAACATTGGCGAGTGTTTGTACCCAGGAGCATACCGAGTCAGTCGTATGTTTCGGTGAGGCAAGATGCAAGTAATTACATTGCTGGCCTCAAGCGTACAAGAGATTGATTTGGAGTCATTCGCGAGGATATTCCTTAATGCCGTAGGTATCATACGCTATCAAGTACGTATGAGCGCAAACTATGTGGACGAAATCTATGTTGTTGCTGACCATGCTGGCATAAATTTTGTTGTAGCAAAATCAGATGAGAAAAACTCTCTTGAATTTCCTTTCTGGATACAGATCACAGGAAATCTGAGCATTGAAAGGGCTATAAATTATACCATCGATAAATTGGCCCTTGAACGGATCAGCGCTTCAGGCCTGCGCGTGGTAAGAGTGTTGGATTTCGGAAAAGAAACTCAAGCTTACTGCGATTTTTGAGAATCGAAGAGGCCGCCGCTCACACCAGCTCGTACTCGACCTCCGGCGTATAAACCGCCTGCTCCTTGCCCAGCCGCGAGCTGAACAGCGTGAAGTGCTCCACCAGCACCGGCTCGCTGCGGAACAGGTTGTGCCCGGCGACCCAGCCGGCGATCTTCGCCTCTGGCACGCCGTCCATGCGCGCCAGCGTCACGTGCGGCAGGAAGCGGCGGCGTTCCCGCTCCAGCCCGGCGCGTTGCAGCGCGGTCTCGATCTTGGCCTGCAAATGGTCGAGCTGCGGGTTGCGCTCCACCCCGGCCCACAGGCTGTTGACGCGGCCCCCTTTCTCGAAGGTGCCGATGCCCGCAAGCTGCAGCGTGAAGCCCGGCGCGCGCAGCGCCGCCAGCGCCTGGTCCACCTCCTCCGCCCGGTAGCCCGGCAATTCCCCGATGAAGCGCAGCGTGACATGGTAGTTCTCCGGCGCGACCCAGCGCGCGCCGGGCAGGCCGCCCGCCATCCAGGACAGCCGCTCCCGCAGCGAGTGCGGCAGGTCGAGCGCCACGAACAGCCGCATCACGCCCCCTTGTTGGCCGCGGCGACCAGCCGTTCCATCATCGGCAGCAGGCGCGCGACCTCCTGGCGCACGCCCTCGGGGTTGGGATGCATCCGGTCGCCCTGGTTCAGATCCGCCTCGCCCGCGATGCCCTGGAGGAAGAACGGGTCGTAAAGCAGGCCGGGCCGCTTGCCGAGCCGCTCGAACACCGCCTTGAACGCCGCGCCGTAGTCCGGGCCGAGGTTGGGCGGCGCCAGCATCCCGGACAGCAGCACGGGCATCCCGCGCGCCGCCAGCGCGTCGAGGATGGCGAGGAGGTTGGCCTCGGGGCCCGCCGGGGCGAGGCCGCGCAGGCCGTCATTGGCGCCCAGCTCGACAAAGGCGGCATCCGCGCCGTCCGCCAAGGCCCAGTCCAGCCGCGCCCGCCCGCCCGCCGAGGTGTCCCCGGACACCGCGCCGTCGATCAGCGTCACGTCCAGCCCGCGGGCGCGCAGCGCCGCCTGCATCACCGCCTGGAACCCGTCCGTCTGCGCCAACCCGTAACCCGCCGTCAGGCTGTCGCCCAGCACGAGGACGCGGGTCGCGCGGGCCTGCGCCGGGCCGCCCGGCAAAAAAGCCAGCGCCAAAAAAGCCAGCATGGCCAGTGCTGCGATGTTGGCCGGCCAACGGCGCGCGCCATATGGGCCTGTCATGGACATATCGATGGCTCACCCTGCCTCTGCGCCCCTCGTGCGGGTGCGGGACCTGCGGCTGACCGTGCCCTCCGCGGCCGGGCCGGTCAATATTCTGGGAGGAATCGATCTCGACATCGAGGCGGGGGAGGCCGTGGGCCTCGTGGGACCGTCGGGGTCGGGCAAGACCAGCCTGCTGATGGTGCTGGCCGGGCTGGAGCAGGCGACGGCGGGCAGCGTGCAGGTGGCGGGCCAGGAGCTGACGCGACTCGACGAGGACGCGCTGGCCCGGTTCCGCCGCGACACCATCGGCATCGTGTTCCAGTCGTTCCACCTGATCCCGACCATGACGGCGCTGGAGAACGTGTCGGTGCCGCTGGAGCTGGCCGGGGTGCGGGACGCGGGGTCGCGGGCGGCTGAGAGCCTCGCCTCGGTCGGCCTGTCGCACCGCCTCACGCATTTGCCGGGCCAGTTGTCCGGGGGCGAGCAGCAGCGGGTCGCGCTGGCCCGCGCCTTCGCGCCCGGCCCGCGCCTGCTGCTGGCGGACGAGCCGACCGGCAACCTCGACGTGGCGACCGGGCGCACGGTGATGGACCTGCTGTTCGGGATGCAGGCGAACGCCGGCACGACCCTGCTCCTCATCACCCACGACCCGGCGCTCGCCGACCGCTGCGGGCGGCGCATTCGGATCGCCGATGGCCGCGTGGGCGTGCCCGCATGATCGTGCTGCGGTTTGCCCGGCGCGAGCTGCGCGGCGGCGTGCGCGGCCTGCGGATCGTGCTGGCCTGCCTGGCGCTCGGCGTCGGCGCCATCGCCGCGGTCGGCAGCCTGCGGGAGGGAATCGAGCGGGGCCTCGCGACCGAGGGCCGGCGCATCCTGGGCGGCGACCTCGAGATCCAATCGGGCGCGCAGCCCTTGCCGGACGCGCTGCGCGACTGGTTCCGCGCCCGCGGCGGCCAGGTCTCGGACGTGGTGCAGATGCGCTCGATGCTGGTGGTGCCGGGGCAGGACGGTCAGTCCGGGGAGCGCCAATTGGTCGAGCTGAAGGCGGTTGACCCCGCCTATCCCCTGGTCGGCGCCGCCGCCGTGTCCGCCGGGCCGCTGCAGGACGCACTTTCCGAGCGGGACGGGGTGGCCGGGCTGGTCGCGGAGCAGGTGGTGCTGGACCGCCTGGGCGTGCAGCCCGGCGCCACCCTGCGCCTAGGCCAGAGCACCGTGCAGGTGCGCGGCGTCCTGCTGACCGAGCCGGACCGGGCCGCGGCGCCGACCATCCTCGGCCCGCGGGCGATGATCGGCGCGGCGGCGCTGCCGGCGACCGAGCTGGTGCAGCCCGGCTCGCTGCTGAACTACGACCTGCGCGCCGTGCTGCCGCCGGGAACGGATATCGCGGCCACCACCGCTGCGCTCCGGGCCGCCTTCCCGGAGCAGGGCTGGCGCATCCGCAACGCGACGGAGGCGGCGCCCGGCATCGCCCGCTTCATCGACCAGACCAGCCTTTTCATGACGCTGGTCGGCCTCACGGCGCTGCTGGTCGGCGGCATCGGCGTCGCGACCGGCGTGCGGGCGTGGCTGGAGGCGCGGGCGCGGACCATCGCTACGCTGCGCTGCCTGGGCGCGTCCACCCGGACGATCTTCACGGTGTTCCTGATCCAGGTCCTCGCGCTGTCCGCGGTGGGCGTGCTGATCGGCGTCGCCGTGGGGGCCGTGCTGCCGGTGGTGGGGGTCAAGCTGTTCGGCGACGCGCTGCCGGTGCCGCCGCAGGCCGGGCTGTATCCGCGGTCCCTGGCCTTGGCGGCGGCGTATGGGCTGCTGACCGCCGGGGCCTTCGCGCTGTGGCCGTTGGCGCGGGCGTCGCAGATCCCCGGGGCGGCGCTGTTCCGGGACGCGCTGCTGCCGGTGCGGCTGCGCGCGCGCCCGTGGCTGTGGCTGACCCAGGGCGCGCTGGTCGCGGCGCTGGTGGGCCTCACCGTCGCGGCGTCGCCGGAGCGTGGCTTCGCGCTGTGGTTCTGCGGCGGCGCCATGGCGACCCTGCTGCTGTTCCGCGTCGGCGGCGGCGTGCTGATGGCCCTGGCCCGGCGCGCGCCGAGGCTGTCGGCACCCTGGGCCAGGCTCGGCGTCGCCAACCTGCACCGGCCGGGGGCGGCGACGCCGCTGATGCTGGTGTCGCTCGGCCTCGGCCTGTCCACCCTGGCCGGCGTCGCGCTGATCCAGGGCAACATCCGCAGCCAGGTGCTGGAGCAGCTTCCGGCCAACGCGCCGACCTTCTACTTCATCGACATCCAGAACGACCAGCTCGCCCGCTTCCAGCAGATCCTCCATGCCCAGCCCGGCGTCGGCGGCATCGCCGAGGTGCCGAGCCTGCGCGCCCGGCTGGTCGCGGTGAACGGGGTGCCGGCGGACCAGGTGCACGCGACGCCCGAGACGCAATGGGCGCTGCGCGGCGACCGCGGCCTGACCTACAGCCGCACGCTGCCGGACGGGTCGCGCCTGGTCGCGGGCGAGTGGTGGCCGGCGGACTACGCCGGGCCGCCGCTGGTGTCGTTCGACGCCGGGCTGGCGCGGGGCTGGGGCGTGAAGATCGGCGACACGTTGCGGGTCAACGTGCTGGGCCGCGACATCGACCTGCGGATCGCGAGCCTGCGGGACATCGCCTGGCGGTCGCTGTCCATCAACTTCACCATGGTCGCCTCGCCCGGCCTCCTGGAGCGGGCACCGCATACGCACATCGCGACGGTGCGGGCGGCGGCGGCGGACGAGGGCGCGGTGCTGCGCGCGGTGACGGACGCGCTGCCGAACGTGTCGGGCATCCGGGTCGCGGACGTGCTGGGCGCGGTGGCGGCGCTGGTCGGCAAGATCGCGGCGGCGCTGGCGGCCACCGGGTCGGTCACGCTGGCCTCCGGGGCGCTTGTGCTGGTGGGTGCCGTGGCGGCCGGGCAGCGGCGGCGCATGGCGGAGGCGGTGGTGCTCAAGACGCTCGGC